>DAIRFU010000427.1:0-1796 GCA_036794935.1 Kofleriaceae bacterium
AGCTTCGAGTGGCCGTGGCTGCTGTGGAGCCTGCTGACGGTGCCGCAGCTCGTCGGTCCGGTGCTGCTCGCGATCCTGCCGGCGCTGCTCGTGCTCCACGTCCTGTGGACGGTCACCGATTACGCGCGCGTCGAGCTGACGCTGCGCCAGGACACGCACGAGCCGAGCGTCGTGATGACGTACCTGCGCACGCTCGTGTTCGTGATTCGCCGCCCGATCACGCTCGCCCACGGCGCACTCGGCTGGCTCGCGTTCTTCGCGATCACCGTCGGCTACGTGTACGTCGCTCACGGCCACGCGATGTACGGCGCGGAGGGCGCGGTGACGCTGTTCGTGATCCGCCAGGGCATCGCCCTCGCGCGCACCGCGATCCGGTTTGGCGTGCTCGGGGGGCAGCTCGAGCTCGGCAAGACGCGGCCGATGCCGCCTCGCCGGATCGAAGCGAAGGCCGAGCCCAAGAAGACCTAGCTCGCGGACGCGATCGCGGCGGCGGCGATCGCGGGCTGCTCGGCATCGTGCGCGGCGAGGAGCGCGGCGACGTCGGCCTCGGCACGTGCGAGCGCATCGCGGCTGGCGAGCTGCGAACCCAGCGCCTCGCGATCGCGCGCGACCGAGGCCTGCTCGTCGGCGACGGTCTGCTGGTACCAGGTCGCGTGGGCGTCGATCGCGGTGTCGAGCTGGCCGGCGAGCGCGCGTGCGACCGCGGCGTGCAGCTCGGGCTCGGCGTCGAGCAGCTCGGCGGCCGCGACCTCGCGGATGTGCGCGATGCGCGCGTCCAGCTTGTCGCGCGTCTCGGTCTTCTTGCCGTCGAACGACTTGAACAGCCCGCCGAGCCAGCTGCCGGCGAGCGCGAACGTCATCGGCGTGGCGAGCGACGGCAGGATCTGCACCGGCTCGATGTCGGGCGCGCGCTGCGGCGTGCGCAGGTGCTCCTCGGGTAGGCCGTGCGCGGCGAGCGCCGAGACCGTGTCGGCCTGGAGATCGCGCGCGACGCCGCCGGCACCGCCCATGACGAGCACGCGCACCTCGTCCGCGATCCGCGCCGCGGCCGCCGGCCATTGCTCCTCGATGTTCGCGATCGCCGCCTTGAGCTGGTCTCCGGTCGTCGCCTCGGTCACGGCGGACAGCCACGACTCGGCGAGCTGCGCGAGCTCGGTGCCCATGTGCACCGACGAGTGCTCCATCACCGCGTTGACGCTCGCGACGATCTGCGGCTTCACGCGCGCGAGTTGCGCGTCTCGAAAGCTCGCCCTGTCGAGCGGCAGCGCCAGCTTGTAGATCTTCTTCAGGCGGGCCTCGAACTGCTCCTCGCGCCGCGCCAGCTCGCGCTCGAGCTCGAGCCGCGCCGCCGCCAGCTTGTCGCGCGCCCGCCGGCCGAGCCGCGATGCGCGGGCGCGGGCGAGCAGCGCCGGCAGCTCCGCGATCACCGCCGCGGGCGCCCCGAGCGAGATCCGGCTGCCGTCGGGCAGCGGCGCGTACAGCGCATCGCGCTCGACCTCGAACACGGCATCGACGTCGGCCGAGGCGCGCAGCTCGCCCATCAGCTCGACGAGCTCGACGTTCGCAGGCATGCCGGGGACGTCGAGCTCGATCTGGCGGACGTCACTGCCCGGCGAGCCGCCGCCGCACAGCGCGCGCAGCTCGCGGTAGTACGCGTCGCGCGCGTCGCGCTCGCGCCGCTCGCGCTCGATCGCGACGCCCTCGATCGAGGCGAGTCGGCGCTGCGCGTCGCCGGCCGCGTGCGTCGCCGCGCGCCAGGCAGACAACGCGCTCAATGCGTCCCTGCACTACGAAGG
>DAIRFU010000427.1:1806-6251 GCA_036794935.1 Kofleriaceae bacterium
CGTGCGGTCGCGCTCGAGCAGAAAGCGGTAGAACGCGCGCCAGGCAGAGAGCGTCTTGCGATGGAGCAGGGCGAGCAGCCAGTAGATCGGCCACAGCCAGATTGCCCACGCCGCGGGGCGCCGGCGCGCGAGCACGGGCATGGCGCGCTCGGCCTCGTCGCGTGCGGTCTGGTGGGTGACGAGCTCGCCGCGCACCTCGCCGGCCTGGCGCTCGCGCTCGGCGTCACCGTCGCGCGGCTCGACCGGCGGCGCGCTGCGATCCTCGCTGGTGTCGTCGCGGCGCACCACGCGGTAGCCGAGTACCTCGCCACGCTCGAGCCGCAACGGCGGGCTACCGAGGGCGCGGCGGAACGGATCGAGCACCTGCTCGCCGACGAGCAGGTTGACGAGCTCGCCGCGCGCGACCAGGGTCCCGGCGAGCCCGGCGACGAATGGACGGCGTTGCCACGCGCGCTCGATCTCGGACGCGATCTCGCGTGTGCCGTGCGCCACGTCGGTCGGCGAACCGACTCCACGCAGCGCCGCCAGCGCTTGTTCGACTACACGTACCGATGTCACGACCCCGTGCCACCCAGAGTAACTCACCCGTCGCACATCGCGTTCGCGCGGGGACTCTGGATACGATCTTCGTATGCAGAAACTGATCTGTGGACCCATCCCCTACCTGTTGCTCGCGGCGCTCGCGTGCGCGGCGTGCAGCGACGACGAGATCGATTCCGATGAGGCCGCGCGCCGCGCGTACCTCGCGCTCGACAACTCGATCGGCAAGAGCATCAACCTGGGCTTCGATGGCTTCAACCTCGCCACGAGCGCGAACATCGACCCGCAGATGACGTCGGGGGACACGGCCGGCACGCTCGCGATCGGCGGTCAGGTCGACCAGGGGTCGTCGGACAACAAGGGCATGCGCCTCTACGTCGCGATGGTCGACTACGACGATGGTCCGGTCCCGTACAACGACGACGGCGACACGGTCCACATCGTCTACAACACGTCCACCGACGTGACGGCGCAGCCATACCTCGATCTCAAGCTCAACAACGTGCCGACCGGCACGCTGACCGGAACGCTCGACTCGAACACCACGATGACCGGCGTGTACGTGCTCACCGGAGACATCGAGGGCGAGCTCACGCTCGATCTGACGATCAACGGCATGCTGATGGCCGGCACCGGCACCGAGGTGCTGCGCGTGCCCGGCACGACGACCGTGGTCGGCACCGCGACGAACAGCGACGGCGGCGTCTACGACATCGACATCACGCTGTAGACTACGCGCATGGTCACGCTCGCCAGTGCAGCCGCCACGACGCGCACCGGCGAGCGCCTCGCCGGCCTCCTGCGCGGCGGCGACGCGATCGCGCTCATCGGTGATCTCGGCGCGGGCAAGACCACGCTGGTCGCCGGGCTGGTCGCAGCGCTCGGCGGCGGGCTCGCGCAGAGCCCGACGTTCTCGCTCGTCAACGAGTACCCGGTCGGGCGGTTGATCGTCTGGCACGTCGACCTCTACCGGATCGACCGGCCGGCCGAGCTGCCCGAGCTCGGGCTCGACGACCTGCTCGGCGATCCTCGCGGGGTGGTCGTCGTCGAGTGGGCGGACAAGTTCGACGTCATGCCGCCCGACCACCTGCGCCTGGAGCTGGTCCACGCCGGGGATGGGCGGACCTTGACCGCGGCCGGCACCGGTCCGCGCGGGCGGGCGCTCGCCGAGGCCGTGCTAGCTTCTGCGTGATGCGTTGGCTGGTTCTCGCCGTCCTGGCGTGCGCGACGACGGCGCGCGCCGACGATCTCGGCTTCGATCCGAAGGCTGTTTACAACGTGCCGCGCGGCACCGCGCAGATCGACGGACCGGTCGATGCGCCGATCACGATCGTGGTGTGGAGCGACTACGCGTGCGGCTACTGCTATCGCGTGCAGACCACGCTCGATCACCTGAGCCGGCTCTATCCCGGCCAGATCCGCTGGGTGCACCGCACGCTGCTGCTCGACGAGGACTACACGCTCGCCGCCGAGGCGTCGCTCGCCGCCGCCGCGCAGGGCAGGTTCCGGCCGATGCACGACCGACTGTTCGCGCTGCACGGGCGGGTCACCCGCGCCGAGGCCGAGCTCGTCGCGCGCCAGCTCGGGCTCGACATGATCCGCTTCCGCGCCGACCTCGACGCCGGCACGTAC
Organism: Kofleriaceae bacterium; assembly: GCA_036794935.1. Lineage (GTDB taxonomy): Bacteria > Myxococcota_A > Polyangia > Haliangiales > Haliangiaceae > JABFXX01. The sequence goes on from DAIRFU010000427.1 coordinate 3,979, forward strand.
CGCGCCCAGGTCCGCGACGACGTCGCCGATGCCGCGCGGCTCGGCGTGTCGGGCACGCCGGCGTTCTTCATCAACGGCCGGCCGGTCAACGGCAACCAGCCGCTCAAGGTCTTCGTGGAGACCGTCGACGAGGAGCTCGCGCGCGCCCGTGAGGCCGCCGCCGCTCGGCCAGCGGACCTCTACGCCGCGCTCGTCGCCGGCGGCAAGCCGGCCGCAGACAGCGCGGACGCCGACCACGACCCGGTCGAGCTCGATCCGGGCCAGGCGTACCGCGTCGGCCTCGGGTTACCGGGCCACCAGCTCGGCCCCGACGACGCGCTCGTCACGATCGTCGAGTGGAGCGACTTCGCGTGCCCGTACTGCCAGCGCCAGACCGCGGTGCTCCACCACGTGCGCGACAAGTACGGGGATCAGGTGCGCATCGTCTATCGCCACTTTCCCCTGATCATTCACCGCCACGCGCAGCTCGCCGCCGAGGCCGACGTCGCCGCCGCGGAGCAGGGCAAGTTCTGGGCGTTCCACGACCAGGTGTGGAAGCGCTTCGGCAAGTTGACGCGCGCCGATCTCGAGGAGATCGCGGGCGCGGCGGGCCTCGACCTCGCGGCGTTTCGCACCGCCCTCGACGAGCGCCGCTACCGCGATGCGGTCGTCGCCGAGCTCGCGGCCGCCGAGGCGTTCGGCGTCAGCGCGACGCCCACGCTGTTCATCAACGGGCAGCCCGTCGTCGGATCGCGGACGGCCGACGATCTCGATCGGATCATCGACGCGCACCTGCAGAACGCGAAGGCGGCGATCGCGCGCGGCCTGCCGAAGACCGACATCTACGCGCTCGTGATGAGCATGGCGACCGGCAGCGAGCGCGCCGATCCGTCGGCCATCCCCGATAGCGGCGCCGTGCACATCGAGATGCGCCCCGACGATCGCGCGCGGGCCGTCGAGGCCGCGTGCCGGCGCCGCGACGCGAGCCGCGCCGCGAAGCTGCTCGGTACGCTGGAGGGAGCGGTGCGCAGGCGCGCCACGCGCGTGTGTGCCGGCGAAGGTATCGATCTGCCGTAGCGGCCTGGGGTATACGCGGCGAATGCGCAAGCGCTCGCTGCTCGTCGTCGCGTTGCTGGTGGTCGGCTGCAAGAAGGAGAAGACGGTCCCGTCGGCGGTCGCCGCGCCTCAGGCCCCTGAAACCACGGCGGAGCAGGACGCGCTGTGGCAGCTCGCACCGAAGACCGCGTTGGGCGGGCTCGTGGTCTCGCCGCGCGGCGTCGCGTCGCTCGAGAGCGGCTGGCTCGCGATCGACAACCTGTTCGCGACCGCGCCCGAGCTCGCGGGCATGCGCGCGCAGATGACGGCCGAGCTACGCGAGGTGTTCCCCGACGGCAAGCTCAGCCTCGAGGCTGCCGGCCTGACGGCCACGAAAGGGGCCGCGATCTTCTTTCTCCCGGACCATGGCCAGGTGGTGATCGTCCCCGTCGCCGATCGCGCGAAGTTCCTCGCGGTCACCAAGGGCACGCAAGGCGCGAACGGCGACACCGTCGACGACCTCACGTGCAAGCCCGTCAAGGATGTGTACGCCTGCGCCAAGCCCGTCGCGGTGCTCGACCGGCTCGGCGGCGGCAGGCTCGCGGAGCACGTGACCCTCGCGGGCGCGCGTGGTGAGATCGAGCTGATCGCGCAGAACAAGGATGCGGACCCGAGCGCGGGCCCGAAGTACGTCGCGGTGGTCGCGCAGCTGTCCCGCGGCGCGTTCGTGCTGCGCGGGGCCGTCGAGGGGCTGCCGCCGATCGTGACCCAGATGCTGGCCACGACGGGCACCAGGACGGTCGACCCCGCCAGGGCGGCCGGCTTCGCGATCCTGAACGTCGCGCCGCTGCTCGCCGCGGCCAAGGTCCCGCCGATGCCGATCGTGCCGGGCGTGACGGCCGCCGATCTGGCGAACAACATCGCCGGTCCGGTGACGATCGCTGTTCCGCCGGGCGCGATCGCGTTCGATGTTCACGTGCCTCTGAAGGACACCGCGCCGGCGCAGAAGCTCGTCGAGCAGTGCGCCTCGCTGCCGCCGCTCGCGAAGGTGGGGTCGAAGGTCGACCACGGCGTGTGTCACGTGACCGTGCCGAAGCTCGCGTTCCAGGTCGACGCATGGATCGAGGGCGCGGAGCTCCGCATCGGCAAGCAGGGCGCGGCGCCCGCCCACGTAACACTGGCTCCGACCGCGGCGGCGAGCGAGCTGGCGACCGGCGCGTGGGCGTTCGCCCTTTACGGCCGCGGCACGCTGCTCGGCG
>DAIRFU010000428.1:0-6248 GCA_036794935.1 Kofleriaceae bacterium
GCGCCGTCCCGGCCCGTTGGATCGGCCCGCGCCCGCGCCCGGCGAGCACGGCCCCCTTGCGTCGCGGCCCCGTCTCGGGTACGAGTTACGCCCTACCTGCCGATGTAGCTCAGTGGTACAGCAACGGTCGTAAGGCATTGCCAGCAGTTGCGATGGACGCGACCTCTCGCGAATCCTCATGCACACCGCAGCAGATCGCAAGTGGACCGACGCACACCGAGGTGAGTTCTCGTGGCGTCCCGGATGCGAGCGCGAACGATTTTCCCGATGCGATTTTGTTCGCGCTGCTCAAGGCACATGCGACGTGGATCGCGGCACGAGATCCGGCTGCGTTGCGGCGCGAGCTGGTCGCGTTGCTCGCGCAGCTCGGCTAGGTCGCGCGCGCTCCGCGGTGGCTTGCCATCCCGCGCCGGTTCGTGTACCAACCCTTTCCTCCCCTCGCCGACGTAGCTCAGGGGTAGAGCAGCGGTTTCGTAAACCGCAGGTCGCCGGTTCAAACCCGGCCGTCGGCTCCATTCACTTCCGTATGGCTGCTCGCCTCAATCACATCGAGGGCGTGTGAGCGATCAAGAGCAACCGCCCCGGTTTGTACATCGCGCGTTGGCCGGACGGCACCGCGACGGTCTTCACAGCGTACTCGATGGAGCATGCTGTCGATCGGATCGACGAGATCGACGAGCCCGGCGAGTGCGAGGTTACCCCGTTTGATGCTCACCTCTGGCTGACCTTCCGGCCCTCGCCTCGCGATCCAGCGGACGGGCCGCTGATCCTCTGCCACCGACCTGAACGCGAGATCGACTCCCCTCTGTGCCAACGTGCTTGAGACAGTAGTGTCGGTCGTAATTACCGTCGAGGGCGAGCGGGGATCCCACCATCGCTCAAGCAGTACAGGGTTCCCGGAAGCGCCGCTCCAGCGGTGCGCTCACCAACCGAGACGAGCAAGATTGTACCGGGGCCTTTCTGTCCGACATTCAAGCAGCCGCGCAGCAAAGAAGATCAGACAAGAAGAGCCGACGCGACGGGCGGAGCCGAGCTTCATCGACAGTACCGCGCAACCAGCATGTCGAAACTCGCGTTGTTCCCATAACCACCCACGACCACGACGCGTCCATCGGACTGGCCCGCAATATCCCAGCCGACCTGACGGTATGGCAGCGGAAGACTCTGGGCGAACCCGTTGGTTCCGAAGGTATAGTCCCGCTGTCCGTCCGGTAGATAGCGCGAGACGGCGATTTCTCCCGTGCCCGACATAGACGTGCCGACAGCGAGAATTGTGTCATCCGTGACGACTGCCACGCTTGAGTAACCAAGTGCTGCTGGGCTGGATTCGACAAGGGTCCCATCGGCCGCAAACGACGGGTCGAGGCTCCCATCCTCGAGCAAGCGCACGATGGCACCGCTTTGTTCGACCGCTCCGGCGACGATGGAGCGGCCGAGGGAGTCAAGTGCCACCCCCGTCGCCTCGGAATGGGGGCCCAGTGTGAGTGTAAGAAGCCCCATGGAACCGAAAGTCATGTCTCTGCTTCCATCGTCGAGGTATCGCACGATGCCGAAGTCAGATAATCCTGAGTCCGGCGACACGGCCCCACCGACCACCAGGATCTTACCGTCAGCTTGAATGCTCAGGTCGTACGCGATGTCGCGGCCAGTGATGAACGCGCCCTGGGCTTGCCCGTTGTCGCCGAAACTCAAGTCGACGCTGCCGTCGGATTGATAACGCCGCGTGAAGAAGGCAGCCGTCCCGTTTTCCTCGGCCTGTCCCGCGATGAGGATGCGCTGCTCGGCGTCAATAACCACGGCCATTGCGCTCGTGATCGGGCTCGATGAAAACAAAACAATTCCCCCATCGCCGAACGTAGGATCCAGCGAGCCGTCGGGCAGGTAGCGGCTCAGCAATGCACGTGGGCGTGTGTGTCCGTCGATTTCGCCGAAGGCGACAATCCTGCCATCATTCTGGAGAGCGAGGTCGTTATACCAGCAGACACTCTGCCCGACGCTCTGACGGACAACTCCGCTTGCGCCGAACGACGGATCTCGGCTGCCATCGGGAAGAAAGCGAGCGATGATGCATGATCGCGCGCCAGCAATGTAGCCTCCAGCGACGACGATCCGGGATGCCGTGTCAATCTGCACCCCAACGGCTACGGCCGATTGCCCCGCGTGGAGGCCGAACACAGGCTGGACGACTCCTCCTGTCCCAAACGACGGATCAGGTGAACCGGCAATCATGCACGTTGGCGCGTTCGCGTCCGTCCGGTCGGCACCGTCTGGATTGCTCGAAGCATCCGTGAGCATTGCGCCGCCACCCTGACTCGCATCAGATCGATCGCCGCAACCGATCACGAATGCAGCACAAATAAGAATCGTCCAGCTCACATGAAGGAGCCAGTTTTGTGCGTACGCGGCCTGACCGTTCAAGCGCTACGATCCCCGTGGGCCGGGCGTGGTCAACGCACGAAGACGCAATACTCGCAGACCTTGGCCGGCTCCTCCAAATCCGAGCAGCGAGTTAATCGTGCTCTCCTGCGAACTGCAGCCGGTTATCAAGGCAGGCACGGTCAGCCACCCCGTGGTGCCACCGTTCCCCGAGTAGAGCTCCATTTCTCCCTCTTGGGTAACCGCATCGTACTGATAGAAGCCCTCGAAGGCTCTAATGAACGTTGGAGTCACACAGGTATTAGCTAACCCATTCCCGGTGATCTTGATCTTGAGCTCAAGACTCATCGTAACGTTCCACCCACCGATGGATGCATCAAGCTTACCGCTCGAGTTCGCAGCAACCACTTGGACTAGCACCGTGTAGGGGCTGATCGAAACCGAGTGAATCGTAAATACGTTGAACGTGATGTTGCCGCCGCTATCAAGGTCCATATCGATGGTCCCTGACGAAGCAGGTAGCGTTCGATGAACCAGGGAGGACTGATTGAAGTCAAGGTACCCCCACCCGTCGTCCCAGACGAAGTTTCCGGGATTGTCGACCTCGTCAGCAGATGCCGGCGCGCTGCTCAGACCGAGCAACAGCGCAACAGCAAAGACGTTCACCTTCATAGCCCGCACCTCGATTGTGGTTGACACGACGTGCGGCCACAGACCACCACCCACACGCGTGAGGTAATGCTATCGGACTTGAGTTTTGGGTGTCAACGGGAAACGCGGCAGCGTGCCGCCGCAAGATGTTGCATGCCCTCATGGCGCGCGGGAGCGCGAGCACTGACAGGTGCACCTGCTCGCGCTCGCCCTCCGTGCGTTTCTCGTCCAGCGCGATGACGAGACTGGCGAGAGCCTACTCAGGGCAGCTCGCGCTGCGGGCGGCCGAGCAGATAGCCCTGGAGCAGGTCGCAGCCGAGGCCGACGAGCACCTCGCGCTCCTCGAGGGTCTCGACGCCCTCCCCGACCACGAGCGTGCCGACCTCGTGGCACAGCCGGCACAGCGCCGCGATCGTGCGCTGCTTGAGCGCACTCTTGTGGACGTCGCGGACCAGCGACATGTCGATCTTGACGACCTCGGGGGTGAGCTCGGTGAAGCTCGTCAGGCCCGAGTAGCCGGCACCGATGTCATCGACCGCGAGGCGGAAGCCGAGCTGCCGCAGCCGCGCGATGCGCTCGGTGAGCACGGTGGACGTCTCGAGCGAGGTGCGCTCGGTGACCTCGAGGATGACGCGAGAGGCGATGCGCGCGAGCGGCGATGCCGGGTCGACGAGCTCGATGTCGTGCAGGTCCTCGGGGTGGAGGTTCACGAACACCGTGATGTCGTCGGTGCGCTCGAGGATCGCCCGGCTCGACAGCGAGCGCACCTTGCGGCCGACAAGCGGGAGCCGGCCGAGCTGCGCGGCAGCGTCGAGGACCGCGGGCGGGTTCGGCAGCGATGGCTCGCTCGACCGCATCAGCGCCTCGACCCCGAACAGCGCGCCGGTGCGCGCGTCGATGATCGGCTGGAACGCCATCCACAGGCCGTCGAGGGCCTGCTCGAAGCGGACCTCGAGACCGGCGCGATCGGTGACGCCGGCGTGGGCGCCGGTGACCAGGAAGGCGTCGCGGCGAATGCGCGCGAGGGCGTGGGCCCGCGCCGCATACTTCACGGTCTGGATGAAGGCGTCGGTGTCGAGGGGCTTCGTCAGGTAGCGGAAGGCGCCGTACTCGACGGCCGCGGCGGCAGCCTCGACGGAGGGCTGGCCGGTCATCAGGATCACGGGGACGTCGAGATCGATGCGGCGAACAGCTCGCAGCAGATCGAGGCCGCCACCATCGGGCATCTGCACGTCGCTGATGACGACGTCGAACGGCTCCGATTCGAGCGCGGTGATCGCCTTGTAGCCGCTGTCGACATCGACGACGTCGAGCTCGGCCCGACGCAGCATGCGCACGATGCTCCTGCGCAGCATCTCGTCATCGTCGGCGACGAGAGCGCGGTGCTGCGTGGCGCTCGACTCGCTCGGCGCGCGCAGCGACGGCCGCCGCGCCTTGTCCGGGCAGACCCGCGCGATCGCGGCTCGCAGCTCGGATGGGCTGAACGGCTTGGGGAGCAGGTTCTCGGGGGCGCCGCCGTTCGGGGTCAGCACGCCGGCCGAATAGCCGGACATGAGCACGCACACCATCTCGGGGCGGAGCTGGCGCAACTCGCGGGTCAGCACGTCGCCACGGCCATCGCCGAGTACGAGATCGAGGAGCGCCACGTCGATCGTCTCCTCGTGGCGCACGCAGATCTTCCGGGCCTCGTCGGCGGTGGCAGCCTCGATCACCGTGCACCCGGCGTCCTCGAGGATGCGCGCGGCCACGGCGCGGACCTGCGGCTGATCGTCGACGACGAGGACGTGCAGCGCGGGCAGCGTGCGCGGCGCCTCGAGCTTCTCCGGCTGCGCGACCGGCTCGATGCCGCTCGCGACGGGCAGCTGGATCCGGAAGGTGGTGCCGTGCCCGGGCTCGCTGTACACGGCGACCCGGCCGCCGGCCTGCGCGACGATGCCGTGCACGATCGACAGCCCGAGCCCGGTGCCCTGGCCGATGTCCTTGGTGGTGAAGAACGGCTCGAAGATGCGGGCCTGGGTCTCGGCATCCATCCCCGTGCCGGTGTCGGTGACCGCGATCTCGAGATAGGGCCCCGGCGCGAGGTGATGAAGCAGCCCGGTGTCGACGTCGAGCTCGATCGCGTGGCACTCGATCGTGAGCCGGCCGCCATCCGCCATCGCGTCGCGCGCGTTGACGGCGAGGTTCATGAGGATCTGCTCGAGCTGGCCGGGGTCCGCGATGACCTCGGGCGCGCCCGCACATCGCGTCGCGATCGTGACGGTCTCGCCGACGAGCCGCGACAGCATCGGCATGAACTCGGTGACGAGCGCAGCGATGTCGACGCGGCGGGGCGCGACGATGCTGTGGCGGCCGAGCGTGAGGAGCTGGCGCGTGAGCGCGGCAGCTCGCTCCGCAGCCCGTCGGATCTCCGTGGCCTCCGCGAGGCGTGAATCGTCCGGTTCGAGGCCCTCCTCGAGGAGGCACGCGTAGCTCTGCACGACGGTCAGGACGTTGTTGAAGTCGTGCGCGACACTACCCGCGAGCCGCCCGATCGCCTCCATCTTCTGGGCGTGCCGGAGCTGGGTCTCGGTGGTGCGCAATGCCTCCTCGGCTTGCACGCGCCCGGTCACGTCGTTGATCACGACCAGCCGGACCGAGGTGCCCTCGAGGTCGAAGTCGTTCGCGCGGATCTCGACCATGCAGAGGGTCCCGTCCTTCTTGCGATGCCGCCAGACGGTCCGCTCGCTGAAGCCCTGCGCGTTCGCGACATCGACGCGCAGCGCCGCTCGATCCTCGGGTGGCCGGATGTCGTCGAGCGTCATGCTCGCGAACTCCTCCCGCGTGTAGCCGTAGTCGCGAACGGCCGCCTCGTTGACTGTCAAGAACCGGAGCGTCTCGCGATCGAACGTCCACATCGGCAGCGGACTGTTATCGAAGAGCAAGCGATAGCGGTCCTCGGTGCTGGCCGCGTCTCGCTGCTTCTCGTCCAGGTACCCTGCGGCGATCTGCTCCGTCGTGAGGTTCGCAAGCGCATTCATGCCGCGCGACATCGTGAGGACCTGCGCGAGACGCCCCGGCGGGTCTTCCTGAAGAAACGCGTTCAGCAGGCTCCCGATCGCATCGCGATACACGCGGACCAGCTCGAACCACACGGAGTAGCTGAGGCCCGCGCGTGCGTAGCGCGCACCCCGCCGCCGCATGCTCGCGAGGTACGGGTCCCAGGCGCCGTGAAACACGGCTTG
>DAIRFU010000429.1:0-6242 GCA_036794935.1 Kofleriaceae bacterium
CACAGGCGTGCGAGCAGGAACACGCCCGCCTTCACCATCGTCGCCGAATGCAGGAACGCCGAGACCGGCGTCGGCGCCGCCATCGCCTGTGGAAGCCAGAAGTGGAACGGAAACTGCGCACTCTTTGCGAGCGCGCCGACCAAGATGAGGACGAGCGCGAGTGGATACAGTGGGTGGGCTCGCACGCGATCGCCTGCGGCGAGCACCACATCGAGATCGTAGCTGCCGACGATGTGGCCGAGGAGGACGACTCCCGCGAGCAGAGCAAGTCCGGCGCCGCCGGTCACGACCAGCGCCATGCGCGCGCCGCGCTGCGCGTCCCGGCGATGATGCCAGTAGCCGATGAGCAGGAAGGAAGCGAGGCTCGTGAGCTCCCAGAAGACGACGAGCTGGACGAGGTTGCCCGAGATGACGACGCCGAGCATCGCCCCCATGAACGCGAGGAAGAACGCGTAAAACCGCGCCACCGGGTCCTCGGGAGACATGTAGTAGCGGGCGTAGAGGGTGACGAGCGCCCCGATGACGGTGACCAGCACGGCGAACATCCACGCGAACCCGTCGATCCTGAATGTCAGATCGAGCCCGAGGGACGGCACCCACTCGATCGTCTCGCGAATGACGCCGCCATCCCGCACCTGCGGGAACAGGCTGATGACCAGGCCTGCCGCGACCACGGAGACGAGCCCTGCACAGCCCGCGAGCACGTTGCGGGCACGGATCGGAAGCAGCGCGGTCGCGACGCTGCCGACGAACGGCAGGAGGACCAGGACCGCCACGCGCATGCGCGCGCGACTCTAGCAGCTGCTCGCGATCACGTTCAGATGTGGGCCACGTAGATCACAACCAGCTGCAACGGCTCCGCGCGCCACGCGGGCGGAACGCTCGTGGTCGCCCGTAGCCGGTACACGAGGCGCGCGTCGGAAATGCGTTCGTCATCGAAGTGCGCTGACAACCCACGCTGCGAGTGCCCTCGCGGCCGTCGAGCGATAGCTGCCACGCTGGCAGTTCGAGCGACGGGCTCGTGCCGCAGCCGACAAGACCTGCCAGCAGCAACACGTGCACCGCCCGTACGCCCATCCCGGCCATCCTGGCGGATCAGCTGACACCGAGGTGGGCGGAGTGTCAGCGAGCGTGCATCTCGAGGCTCGTGCGCTCACGTCGCTGTCCCCCGACGGCCGAAGATGCGGTATCCGAGCTTGATGTCAGACGAGATGCAGAAGGACCGGTTCACCGGCGGTTGCCTGTGCGGGGACGTCCGGATCGTGGCCTCGGGGCGCCCCTACCGGGTTGGCATCTGCCACTGCCTGGACTGTCGCAAACATCATGGCGCGCTCTTCTATGCCGCCGCGGTGTTCGCCGAGAGTGCGGTGACGATCGAAGGTGAGACGCGCGACTTTGCCGGACGTCATTTCTGTCCGCGCTGCGGCTCGTCCGTGTTTGCACGCAGTGGCGACGAGATCGAAGTGCACCTGGGATCCCTGGATGCGCCTGACCAGCTGCAGCCCACGTACGAGTGCTGGGTCGTCCGTCGCGAGTCCTGGTTGCCACCGTTTCCGCTCGCGAAGCGATACGACCGGGACCGTGACAACACGAGTCGCTCCGAGGAGTAGGTCACCGTGGACTGGCCTGTGCTCGAAAGCACGCCCCTTCGCGAATCTCGCCCGACGCCCGCGGGATCGTGAAGCGCACGCGTCCGCGACCGTCGCGTCGAGGAAACAGGCCGGTGTCGGACGCGATTCTCACTACGCCGCGTGCGTCTTGCGTCGACGAGCGGCGAGGCCGAGAATGCCGAGCGCGAGCCACAAGGACGCGGTCGTGCCGTCGACCTGGCAACCGCCATCGCCAGCGCCGTCGCCATCGGTCTGATCGCCGTCGTCGTTTCCGTCGTCGGGCTCTTCGCCCGGGCAGTACAGCGCGACCGTCAGCGGATCCGACCACAGCTCCGTCGACGTGCCCGGAATCGTCGCCTTCACGGTCACGGTGTGCGGACCGGCCGCGAGACCCTGGGACGCGAGGGGATCGTCGGACTGGCACGTGCGATAGACCTGCCAGGTGCCGCGCAACGAGATCGGCATCGGGAGACTGTCGGTGCGCTGCCACAGCTGCCCGTCGACGTATGTCTCGAAGTGAAACACGTCGGTCCACGGGATCGCCTCGAAGATGAGGTCTGGCGTGATGCCAATACGGTGCGCGAGGATCGAGGCCGAGCACGAGCCACTGGAGGTCGCGACCTCGATCATCTCGACGGCATCAGTCGTGACCTGCAGCGTGCCGAGCACGACCGGAAGCGGCGCCTGCGGTCCGACCTGAAACGACGTGGCCGGCGCCTCGCTCCCGCTGCCATTGGGGCACTCGTTGTGGTCGGTGACCACGTACGTCGTGTTCTCGATCAGTGGCTCCGTCGGCACGAGCACGAACGAGCCGCCGCTGGCCTCGGTCACCGTGAACGGCAGTGCCGTGTCCGGATCGGCGGAGGTCGCGAGCACGACCATGCTGGGATCCGACGCGTCGTCGCCGTTGCCGGCGTTCTGCGGACGCCAGAAGATCCCAGGCAGGTTGCTCGGCACGGTCGATGCCGGGGCCGGCGTCATCGCGCCGGGCCAGCACACCGGCGGGCTGCACGCGTCAGCGAGGCGCGGCGTCGCGACGACAATCGATCCGGTGATGGCGAGGCCCAAAAGCACGCGCATGCGGTCTCTCCATGTCAAATCGCTGTCAGAAGCCGGAACAGGTGAAGTTCGCGCCCTGCGCGGGGTAGTAGAAGAGATCGCTGAAGCACATCTCGTCGTCGGACGAATCGCCGAACGTCTTGGCCGGTCCCGGATTGTTGAACGTGCAGTACGTGGTCAATCGATCCGTGGGCTCGAGCGTGATGTGCGGTTCCACGAGCTGGAACGTCTGCTGCTCGAAGTTGTAGTCGACGTCCTGGAGCACGATCTCCTCCTGCCCGCGCGTGATGACCGATTTCACGTGCGTGCCGGTCTTGTGCATGTGCTGTGAGAGCGAGAACACGTGGATGGGCTCGTCGGTGACCTGCGAGAGGTCGCAATTGCCCGACTGGGTCGAAATGCCCGTCGGCACCTGCAGACCGAGCGTCGGGCCAGCGAGCACGATCTCGGCGAAGTTCTGGATCTCCCCCGGCATCGCTTCCTGCACGAGCGTGCCCGAGCGACCGGTGAGCTCCTCGTCGCTCGCATTGTAGAGATGCAGGTTCAACAGCAACCGCTGGCCGGCCTTGAGGTGGAGGCCGACGCCCGGCGGGAACACGAAGTCCGGCGAGCCAACGCCGGAGCCGTAGATCATGCTCTGGCCGTTCGTGCCGACGTTGCACAGCTGCGTGCCGTCGGCTGGCGACGAGCCACTGTACAGCGTGAGTACGGTGTGGTGCGTGCCGAGCGGAATGAGCGGCCGGAACGCCTTGATGTACATGTCGCGCGGAACGGTCGCGTACACGCAGTAGTACGTGTCTGGCGACCCCGCCGGCATCGTCCACTCGCCCTCGAGGAGCGTCGTCCATCCGTCGGGGACATCGGAATCGATGTCGCCGGTCGCAGCATCGGTGCTGCCCCCTCCCCCGCCGCCGCCGCCGCCGCACGCGACGAGGACCGAGGAGAGCAACAGGCTACAGAGCGAGACAGACCGAGCGCGCGACATGGGACCTCCCCGTGGCAGAGAACGAAGCATGCCACCGAAGCCACGCGAGACGAAAGCTCGAATATGCGGTCGCACGAGCACGTGGAACCGATCGCTCAGGCGTCCGTGGAGTCCGCGCTGTAGCCTCGTCGACGGCTTTCCGTGAGAGCGACCGAATCCCGTAGTCGTGGCAAGACGATGCCAAGAGGAATTCGCCCCGGTTTCTCCCCGAGTAAGGGCGGCGTTTTTTCTCGCCGTCACGGAAACGGGTTCGGTATTCGCTTTTTTTGGGCGTCGTCTCGCCAGCTGCCTATCAACTCCGGTCGAGTTCCCCCCCCGACCTGTAAACGACGCCGAATTCTGGGAAGCTCGTCCTCAGAACGATGGGGATTTCGAATCGGTCCAGGAGCATCATCGTCGCAGCCCTCGCGTTCGGCGCGTGCAAGGACAATGCAGCAACGACCGCGCCCCCAGCGCCGACCACCGCAACACCGCCGTCGACGGCCGCGACGCCAGCGCCGACCGGCCACGCGTCGGCAGCACAACCTCCGCCGCGGACCGCTCCGGCGGGCGTCGTGCTCGAGATCTACGGCGAGGGTGTTCGGCCCGAGCCGGGGTCCAAGACCGATCTCAGCGACGTCACGGTGAGCAACCTGGTGAAATCGACCTACCTCGCGACCCTGGGCGACTGCTTCGCCGAGCCGGCTCGCGTGACGATTCACTTCGCCGTCGGAAGCTCGGGCACGACGGTGATGGATCCGAAGCCGGACGCGTGCGTGACCAAGGCGGTCGAGGCCTGGAAGTTCCCGGTGCCGATCGCGACCGAGTACTCCGAGGACGGCATCGATACGCCAGGCCAGCCCGCCTCCGCGTACTTCTCGGTCGAGATCGTCGCGAAGTCGGCCGCGCCCGAGCCTCCACGTCGTGCCGCGGATGCACCGCCCGCGACGCTGGGCCCGCCAGCGGATGCGACGAAGCTGCCGTCGGGTGTCTGGTTCAAGGTCGTGCAAGCCGGTCCAGGCGGCCCGAAGCCGACGCCCGACGATTCGGTGCGCGTCAGGTACATGGCGTGGACCGCCGGCGGTCAGCCGCTCGACCGTCGGTCCGCCCGGGATTCATGGCGGATGACGTCGTTTCGCGGCCTGGCAGACGGCCTCGCGCAGATGTCTGTCGGCGACCACTACCAGATCTGGGTACCCGAGCGGCTCACCAGCGACATGACGCAGACACCCGACACGATGACCTTCTACGACGTCGAGCTCGTCGAGATCGTGCGAGCTGGCAGCGGTGGTCGGTGACGACGCGACGTCGGATGCGCAGGCCCGCCCAGCCCATGACCTCGAACGCCTGCGCGTAGAAGTTCGGCGCGCACAACGTCAATGCGACATACATCAGTCAGCACATCGAGCATCTCGCGAAGTGCGCGCAAGAGATCGACGCAGGAATCACGCGTCGGATCAAGAATCCGCAGACGCGTAAGCGGAAGCAACGCCACCTGCGCGCCGTCGCTTGAAACTTCGCTCAGGAAGCCGGACGCCTCTACTCGAGCTCATTGAGCAGCCGAAGATCAGAGCTGGTTATGAGCAGCCGATCGAGGATTCCGAGAGATTCGTCGCGGTGCGTGAGGCGACGCTTGAAATCGGGAACTAGGCGCTCGAAAGAATGCTTCTCGAGCTGTCCAATAATCCAATCGCGAACGTTGATCGGCGTCAGCGCGTGGTCGGCAAGACGAAACAAGAGCATCTGGCCACGCTCCGTTCGCGGCTCAACTGTGGCGCTCAACAGCTCGCGGACGTTGTCGTCACGGTCGGGCGAACAGCTCGTGCGAATCGCGGCACTGTAGACGGAACCGAGGAACGCGGAGGCGTTGCAATACAATGGGAGATTGACTTCGAAGTCTTTCGAGTCACGGCTCGAATTTGTCGAGACATCGCGATGCACCGAACCGGATGCACCGGATGCACCGGATGCACCGGATGCACCGAACCGGAGTTGATTTTGCACCTTCGTGCCCGTGATGAGACGTGTCCGAACGGGCGTCCGACCACCGGACGCCCGTAGGCCGCCAGACGGACAACGGCGCGTAGCGCGCAAATAGTCTCGCGTGGTTGCGTTCTGGCATGCGGCCTGCTGATCGGCCTGCCCATGACCGCGCCGCGCCCCGTGTTCCCCGGGCACTTCCTGTCCATCCAGCGTCGATGCACGCAGCGTCAGTTCTTGATGCGCCCCGACGACGAGACCAACAACGCGTTTACCTACCTGCTCGCGGAGGCATCGCAGCGCTTCGGCATCGACATCATCTTGTCGCAGATGATGTCCAACCATCATCACACCAGCGCCTACGACCGAGAGGGAAACCACGTCGAGTTCCGCGAGCATTTCCACAAGCTCATGGCCAAGTCGCAAAACGCCCTGCGTGGTCGGTGGGAGAACATGTGGTCGACCGAGGAGCCATGCATCGTCGAGGTGGTCGCGGCCGAGGACCTACTCAACCAGCTCGTCTACATCGCGACCAATCCGGTCAAGGACGGCCTGGTCGAGAAGGTGCACCACTGGCCCGGCCCGAAGTTCGTACAGGCGCTGGTCTCGGGGCGGCCGATGAAAGCGAA
>DAIRFU010000430.1:0-6238 GCA_036794935.1 Kofleriaceae bacterium
CTTCGGGCGCCTGATCCGGCGCCGCGACGACCGCGGCATCGTCGCGATCCTCGATTCACGGATCGTGACGCGGACCTACGGCAAGACGTTCGTCGACACGCTGCCCACCGGGCTCCCGCGCACCTCGGCACTCGAGCAAGTCCGTCGCTGGTGGACGGCGGCACCGAGCGCAGGACCCGAGCGCGGCTGATGCGCTCGACCCGGGACCTACGACCAATCGGTCTCGATCGTCGCGTCCCCTTCGCCGCGTAGCGCCGCGCGCAGCGCATCGGCGAACGCCGACGCCGACACGTAACGATCGTCGGCGCGCTGGACGAGACCGACGGCGAGGACACCGTCGACGGCGAGGGACACACGAGCGAGCCGTTCTCCCGCGTGGCCATCCGGACCACGCTATCACGGCCTCGCGGAGCCGGATCCCGGCACCGGAGGCGCAACACCAGCAGAGTCAAGCGCGATCTCTGGAGCTAGACTCTGCTCGTGATCGCGCTCGTGATTCTCGCCGGCTTCTGCGCGGGCTCGATCCCGTTCGGCGTGATCATCGCGAAGCAGCGCGGCGTCGACATCCGGGCCAAGGGCAGCGGCAACATCGGCGCGACGAACGTCGCCCGCGTGCTCGGCCTCGCCGACGGGCTACTCGTGCTCGGACTCGATGCCGCGAAGGGCTGGCTCGCGGCGCTCGTCGCGGCGCGGCTCGACGGTGATCCATGGGTGATCGCCGCGACCGGCTTCGCCGCGATCCTCGGTCACTGCTTCTCGCCGCTGCTCGGCGGCAAGGGTGGCAAGGGCGTCGCGACCGCGCTCGGCGTGTTCGTGCTGGTCTCGCCGCCGCTGGCGCTCGTCGCGGTCGCCGTGTTCCTCGTGATCGCCGGACGCAGCCGGGTCCCCGCGCTCGGCTCGCTCGCCGGCGTCGGCGCGGCGACGGTCTACGCGTTCATCACGGGCGCGCCGGCATCGAGCGCCATGCTCGCGCTCGCGACGACGGCACTGCTCGTCTACACGCACCGCGGCAACCTCGCGAAGTTGATCTACCAGGACGACTGAACCTGCTCGAGCACCTGCGCGGCCACCCGGTGCTCGAGCGCGCCGAGCGCGTGGCGCGTGCCCGGCACGACGAGGTCCGCGCCGAACAGATCGACGAGCGGCACGAGGACGAACCGGCGCTCGGCGAGCCTGGGGTGCGGCACCTCGAGCTCGGGCGTGCGGATCACGCGCGTGCCCCACACCAGCACGTCGAGATCGATCGGCCGAGGTCCCCAGCGCGCCTGGCCCCGGCGATCGCGGCCGAGCAGCCGCTCGATCTCGAGCACCGTCGCGATCACCTCGCCTGGCGTCGCGGCGGGCCAGCGGAGCCGGATCGCGGTGTTGAGATAGGGCGCCTGCACCGGCCCCAGCGGAGCGGTGCGATAGAGCGCCGCGCTGCGGACCGCGCCGAGCTGGGCGAACGCCTCGCGCGCGCGCACGAAGCGGTCGACGATCGCGGCCTCGCCGCCGACGTTGCCGCCGAGGCCGATCGCGAGCGCGTCGTCCGGCAGCTCGGTCACGGGCTCGCGATCACCGGGTTGCGCAGGACGCCGATGCCCTCGATCTCGACCTCGACGACATCGCCCGGGACCAGCGGGCCGACGCCGGACGGCGTGCCCGTCGAGATCACGTCACCTTCCTCGAGCGTCATGTGGCGGCTGATGAACGCGATCAGGGTCGGCACGTCGAAGATGAGATCCGAGGTCGACGAGTCCTGCTTGATGACGCCGTTGACGCGCGTGGTGATCCGGAGCTTCGCCGGATCGAGGCCGGTCGCGATGCGCGGCCCGATCGGGCAGAACGTGTCGAAGCCCTTCGCGCGCGTCCACTGGCCGTCCTTCTTCTGCAGATCGCGGACGGTGACATCGTTGACACAGACGTAGCCGTGGACGTGCTCGAGCGCCTGCTCCCGGGTGACGCGGTGCGCGCGACGGCCGATCACGACCCCGAGCTCGCCCTCGTAATCGACCCGCTCGTACCCACCGGGCCGCTCGATCGGCATGCCGTCGGCGATCACCGCCGAGGGTGGTTTGAGGAACAGGAGGGGCTCTTCCGGGACCGTCTTGCCCATCTCCGCGATGTGCGCGCGGTAGTTCTGGCCGATGCAGACGATCTTGCTGGGGCGAAGCATGGCGGGAAAGGTAGGACAGCTAGGGTGGCGTGTCATTGATCGATATCGTTGCGACCCGTACAATTTCGTTGATGGGCCGGGCTCCAAATCCTGGAGGGCCACAACGTGTAACCGCCCACGTTGTGCCGAGGGCGAAGCCTTTCTCCGACCACGACGAGGAAGAGAAGACGACGATCGAGTCTCAGTGGGAGGAGGAGGCGAGCACCACCGTCGAGCAGGGTGACGTCGCCGAGAAGATCCGCGCGCTCGGTGTCGAGCCGCGGCGCGGCGGTACGAACATCACGAGCACCGGCACGCTCGACGAGCCGACCGTCGACGAGCAGCACATGTCCGCGATCACGCCGGTTCGCGATATCGCGCGCCTGCAGATCGCGCAGGGCAACGACGCCGGACAGGAGATCGAGATCCGGCCCGGCAAGACGTACACGATCGGCCGCTCGATCGACAACGATGTCGTGCTCACCGATATCGCGGTCTCGCGCAAGCACTTCGATCTGCGCTTCGAGGACGGCGCGTGGGTGATCGTCGACCGCGGCTCGGGCAACGGCACCGTCGTCAACGGCAACCTCGAGGACAACCCGTTCATGCTCGCGAACGGCGACGTCATCGAGATCGGCAACACCGTGTTCCGCTTCGACCAGCCGAGCTCGGTGCCACGCCCGCAGAACACGATGGAGCTCGACCCCGACGACGAGGAGATGTCGACCGTCGCCGGCAAGCCGCTGCGCGCGGATCTCGTCGACGCGATCGAGCCCGCCCTCGTCGCCTCGCCGCGGCCGGCGCGCGCCAAGACGCTGCCACCGCCGACGCCGCTGCGTGCCGCCAACGCGAGCCAGCCGCCGCCGCTCGGGTACCCGCCTCTCGGTCCGCAGGCGCTGCCGCAGCCGGCATCGGCATTGTCGATGCCGCAGATGGCGAGCCGCTCGCCGCTCGGCACGCCGGGCCCCGCGGCACCCGTGATGCTCGGTGCCGAGCTCGGCGTGCATGGCCCGGCTCCCGTGATGCAGGTCGCGGCCGCGCCGCGCCCGGGCTACGGGTATCCGCAGGCGACCGAGATCCCGCCGCACTCGGTGCACGCGCAGATGCTGCTGATCCAGACGCAGAATCGCCGCGGCGATGGTTCGACGCTGCACGTGCCGCCGACGCCGTACGACAGCCTGCCGATGCCGCCGCGCTACCAGCAACCGCAGCTGAGCAAGCGGACCAAGCTCGTGCTCGCCGGCGTCGGCCTCGCGGTGTTCGCCGCGGTGATGACGATCGCGGTCGTCAAGAGCGGCAACGCGAAGGCGAAGGCGACCGCCGCCGCCGGCTCGAAGCCGGGCGCCGCGAGCAGCCAGCGCGCGGTCGCGAAGGACCCCAGGCCGACCGTCGTGCCGATCCAGACGCCGGCGAAGACCGAGCCCGAGGCGGTCGCGACCACGGTGAAGACCGACGCCAGCCGGCCGACGGTGGCGACGACCGAGCCCGCCAAGGCAACCATCACCGAGCCCGCCAAGACCGAGCCCGCCAAGGCGACCATCACCGAGCCCGCCAGGACCGAGCCCGCGAAGACCGAACGGACGCGGCCGAGCATCACGCGCACCGAGCCCAGGCACACCGAGCCCAAGCGCACCGAGCCCAGGCACACCGAGCCCAAGCGCACCGAGCGGCGCGAAGCGCGGCGTGACACGTCGCCCGCGCCCAAGCGCGTCGCGTCGGCGATCGATCCCGAGGACGCCAAGAACCACGCCGACGGCCTGTACCGCGCGAAGAAGTTCAGCGAGGCGTCCGCGTACCTCGCGAGCGCGGCGAAGAAGGCCGACGACGGCGATGCGAGGGAGCTGCGCCGCACCTCGGACATGTACGCGAAGCTCGGGCGCGCGCTGGCGGTCGGCACCGCGCCGGCGACCAAGTCGACGAGGGCGTTCGAGGCGCTGCGCCAGGCGCAGAACTACGACCGCAACGTCGGCAACGCCTACAGCGGCGAGATCCGGGACAGGCTCGAGGACGTCGCACCGCGCGCCGCGCTGTCGTACGTCGCCGCGAAGGACTATCCCTCCGCGCGCAGCGCGATGCTCGTCGCGCAGCAGTTCGGCGCGTCGGAGAATGTCCGGATCGTGGCGCTCAAGCTCGAGTCGGCAGCGAGCGACCTCTACAACGAGGCCATGCGCGAGCTGCGCAGCGATCCGGCGGCGGCGAAGGACAAGCTTCGCCGGATCAAGTCGATCGTCGATTCGAAGAGCACCTGGTACCAGCGCGCGCAGAAGCAGCTCGCCGGCAGCTAGCTTAGCTACGACGCGTCGCCGAGCAGCAGGTGCGCGATCACGCGCTCGAGGTGATCGAACTCGAACGGCTTGTCGACGTGCGCGTCCGCGCCATAGATCGGCGCGGTGATCTCGTTCGTCTTCTCGCCGATCGCGGACACCATCACGATCTTCACGTCCTGGGTCGCCGGATCCTGCTTGAGCGCGCGGGCGACCTCCCAGCCCGACTTGCCCGGCATCATGACGTCGAGCAGCACGACATCGAAGCGCTGGTTCTTCGCCGCCTCGATCGCCTTCGCACCATCCGCGGCGGTCGCCACCTGGTAGCCCCGCTTGCTCAGCCGGGTGCTGAGCATGGTCACGATCTCCGGATCGTCATCAACCACCAGAATGCTCGCCTTCGACATGGCAGCAGGCTAAGGCGCTCGCCGATACAGCGTCAAGCGACGTGAGGCCTTCACGCGAGGCCGGCGGCGTGGGATACGAGACATGGTGTCTCGACGCTGGCTGTGGCTACTGATCGTCGTCGTGATCGGTATCGCCGCGCTGTCCATGGTCGGGGACGTCCGTGGCCTCGGCGACCGGCTGGCCGACTTCGGCTGGTGGGCACTGGGCGCCGCGCTCGCGCTCGCGCTCGGTAACTACGCGATGCGGTTCGTGCGCTGGCACCTGTACCTGCGGCACCAGCAGGTCCGCGTGCCGCTCGCGTCCAGCGCGATCGTGTTCGGCGCCGGGCTATCGCTGTCGATCACGCCGGCCAAGCTCGGCGAGCTGGTCAAGAGCTACCTGCTCCGCGAGATGCACGACGTACCCGCGCCGCGCACCGCCCCGATCGTGGTCGCCGAGCGGGTCACCGATCTGATCGCGCTGCTCGTGCTCGCGCTGATCGGGGTCGCCGCGTACGGCGTCGAGCCGACGCTGGTGATCGCCGCGGCGGGTGTGGTCGCGCTCGGCCTCGTCATGCTCGCGTGGCCAAGGCCGACGCACGCGCTGATCGATCTCGTGACCCGGCCTCGGCGCCTGGCCCGCCTGCGCGAGCCGCTGCACGAGACGCTGCGCGGCCTGGGTGCGCTCTGCCGCCCACTGCCGCTCACGATCGCCACACTGATCGCGGTGCCCGCGTGGGGGCTCGAGTGCATCGGGTTCGCCGTGATCTGCAACGCGTTCGGCGGCGCTCACGTCGACCTCGGCCTCGCGATGGTCATCTATGCCGGGACGACCATCGCCGGCGCGCTGTCGTTCCTGCCCGGTGGGCTAGGTGTCACCGAGGGGGCGATGACGCTGGCGCTCGTCAAGGGCGCCGCGAAGCTCGATCCCTCGACGGCGATCGCCGCGACGCTGCTGACCCGGCTCGCCACGCTGTGGTTCGCGGTCGTCATCGGACTCGCGTTCCTGGCGCTCGCCCGCCGCCGCATCGCCGCCCGCTCCCGATAGCCAGTGCTATACCTCCGGCATGTCTGCAGGCGTCGACTTCGACTTCGCGCGCTGGATCGCCACACGCCGCGGCGCGATCGAGCAGAGTGCGCGGGAGGGCGCGGCCTACGCGTTCTCGGGCGAGCGTAAGTTTCGCCGTACCCTGATGCTCGCGCGCCCGGTGACGATGGCGCTCGAGGCGACCACGCGGCTGTGGCGCGACGTCGCGCGCACCGAGCTGCTCGGCACGGCCGTCAAGGTCAGCGACCAGCAGTATCCGCGCGTGGCCGAGGCGGCGAAGGCCGCGGGTGCGGCGCTGCGCGTGCGCGTGCCGGTCGTGTTCGCGGCACCGTCGAAGTCGTTCAAGGTCCGGGTGCTCGGCACCGAGGACGCGCCGCACCTGATCGTCAACATGGAGCTCGCCGAG
>DAIRFU010000431.1:0-6238 GCA_036794935.1 Kofleriaceae bacterium
GATCGGGATCGCCGGGCTCGCCGCGTGCGCGCAAGAGGGCCTGTTCGCGGAGCTGTGGCACGTGTGGGCCGCGCGCGCCGGGACCCAGGCGCCGCTCGCGCTGCTCGTCGAGATCGGCGATCTACTCGGCCCGATCGCGACGCTCGCCGCGATCGCCGGCCTCGCCGTGTGCGCGACGCGCGGCCGCTACGCTGCTGCCGCGACCGTCACGGTCGCCGTCGGTGCGCTCGGCGTCGATCTCGCGTGTGGCGTGCTCGGAGCCGGCACGCTCGCGATCGCCGCCGTCGGCGCGGGCGTCGGGCTCGCGCGGATGGCCGCGATCGTGCGCTGGCCCACGGGCCAGGCGTTCGTCGGCGCGACCGCGGGCTTCTTGATCGTCGTCGCGCCCGCGATGCTGCGCCTGTATTGACGTATTCTCGGCGCGTGGACGTGTTCCGTGGCCATCAGACCGTACCGGGCTGGCGCAGCGGCACCGCCGTCGCGATCGGCAACTTCGACGGCGCGCACGTCGGCCACCGCGCGCTGATCCGGCGCGCGCGAGAGATCGCGGGCGCGCACGACGCGGTCACGCTCGCGTTGACGTTCGATCCGCACCCATCCCAGCTGCTCGCGCCGAAGGCGCCGCCGATGATCTCGTCGCTCGCGCGCCGGATCGAGCTGCTCGGCGAGGCCGGCGCCGATGTCGTCGTGGTCGAGCCGTTCACCCGCGAGCTCGCGAGCCGCGCCGCGCACGCGTTCATCGACGACATCGTGATCGGCGCGCTGTCGGCGCGGGCGATCGTCGTCGGCTATGACTTCACGTACGGCCAGGGCCGCAGCGGCACGACCGACGCGCTGCGCGCCCACGGCGGCCGCGCCGGCGTCGAGGTCGCGATCCTGCCCGCGGTCGAGGTCGGCGGCGAGATCGCGTCGTCGAGTCGCATCCGCGCGCACCTCCAGCAGGGGGACCTCGCGGCCGCGGAGCGTCTGCTCGGCCGCGCGTGGGACATCGACGGCATCGTCGTCCACGGCGCCAAGCGCGGCCGCGCGATCGGCGTGCCGACCGCGAATATCCGGACCGACACCGAGCTGTTGCTGCGCGGCGGCATCTACGCGGTGCGGCTCGCCGTCGACGGCGGTCCGCCGCTGCCGGCGGTGGCAAGCCTCGGCACCAACCCCACCTTCGTCGAGAGCGGCGGCCTCGTGCTCGAGGTCCACGTGCTCGACTTCGACGGCGATCTCTATGGTCGACGCGTGCGAACGACGTTCGTGGCGCACCTGCGCGACGAGGCGAAATTCGACTCCGTCGACGCGCTGATCGCGCAGATCCGCGACGACATCGACGCGGCGCGCCGCGTCCTCTGATACTCGCACGTCTCGCCCTGCGGTCTCATCATAGTCAGCGGATGTCCTCTCCGATGCGTTGGCCCGCCGCGGAGCGGGGTGTCTGATGGTCTCGCTTCAGGGAGGCTCCATTGCGCTTTCGAACGCTTGCCATCGCAGCCGCACTGTCCGCCGGCATCTCCAGCTCCGGCGACGCGTACGCACCCCAGAAGGGCGCCGAGCGACCCGTCGTCGCCGCCGCTCGCGCACCGCGCCTGCACCGCGATGTCGCGTGGACCGCACCGAAGGGTGCGCTCGCGTCATTGCCGAGCTGGCGCGCGCAGTGGGATCGCGACACGAACGTGCCGCTGCGCGTATGGGGGCCGTCGCTTCCGGCACCCGGCACGGCGAGGAGTGCCGACGCGGCCGAGGCGTTCGCGCGCAACCTGCTCGCGCAGCACCTCGCGCTGCTCGCGCCCGGCGCGGCGACCACCGACTTCGCGCTGGTGAGCAACGAGACGAGCCCGCAGGGCGACGTGCGCACCGTCGGGTTTCGCCAGCGCGCGTTCGGCTTGCCGGTCGTCGGCGGCGCGATCGCGTTCACGTTCTCGCATGACCGGCTCGTGATGATGAGCTCGACGGCGCTGCCGAACATCACCGTGCGGCTGCCCGCCAGGACGCTGCAGCCGTCGGCGCTCGCGAGCGCGGCGCGCGGCTGGCTCGCCCAGGCCGGCTACCCCGTCGACGTCAAGGCGTACGGCGAGCGCGTGATCGTGCCGATCGTCCACTCGCGCGGCACCCGTGGCACGCCGGATATCGAGTACCGCGTCGCCGAGACCGTCACCGTCGAGTCGTCGCGCCAGCCGGGTGCCTGGCAGGTCTGGCTCGACAGCAACGACGCGAGCCCGATCGCGCGCGCCACGCTGCTGCACTTCGCGTCGGGGACCGTGCTCTACGACACGCCGGATCGGTTCCCGAACGGTACGCGCAGCGCCAAGCCGGCGCCGAACGCGAACCACTCGATCGGTGGCGCGATGGCGACCAGCCTGCTCGACGGTAGCGTGACCTGGTCCGGTGCCACGCCGGCAGCGGTGACGCCGGGCCTCGTCGGTCCGGTCGTCCGGATCGTGAACAAGGCCGGTGCGCTCGCGACCGATACCCTGACGCTCGCCGATGGCGGCAGCGTGACGTGGAGCCGCGCGAGCGAGGAGCTCGCCGACTCGCAGCTCACCTCGTTCGTCGCGGTCAGCGTTGCCAAGCAGTACGTGCGTACGCGGCTCAACCCGAACCTCGGCTGGCTCGATCAGCAGATCGCGGTCAACGTCAACGAGAACCAGACCTGCAACGCGTACTCGACCGGCGACGATATCCACTTCTTCCGCAAGGACTCGCAGTGCGAGAACACCGGCCGGCTGAGCGATGTCGTCTATCACGAGTTCGGTCACTCGGTGCACGCGCAGTCGATCATCGATGGTGTCGGATCGTTCGACGGCTCGCTCAGTGAGGGCCTCGCCGACACGCTCGCCGCGTCGATCACGCACGACCACGGCATGGGGCGCGGCTTCTTCTTCACCAACGAGCCGCTGCGCGAGCTCGATCCGGTGGGCTTCGAGAAGAAGTGGCCGGACGACGCCGACGGCGAGCCGCACGACGAGGGCGAGATCATCGCCGAGACGCTGTGGGATCTGCGCAAGGCGCTCGAGGCCAAGCTCGGCGCCAGCGGCGGCGACGATCGGCTGCTGCTGATCTACTACGGCATCATGCAGCGCGCGTCGGACATCCCGTCGAGCTACGCCGAGGCGCTCGTCGCCGATGATGACGACGGCAACCTCGCGAACGGCACGCCGAACCAGTGCGAGATCAACGCCGCGTTCGGCGCGCACGGCCTCGCCGATCCGAGCGTGACCATCGGGCTCACGCCTCCGGTGCGAGATGGCTACAAGGTCTCGATCACGGTGCAGACCCCGGAGCAGGGCTCGGCGTGCCCGCCGCCGGAGGTCACCAGCGCGACCTTGACCTGGACGCCGAAGGACGGCTTTGGCGGCGAGATCCCGCTCACCGCGAGCGGCGAGACGTGGAGTGCCGAGATCCCGACGCAGCCCGACGGCACGGTCGTGCTCTATCACGTCACCGTCACGCTCGGCGACGGCTCGTCGATGAGGTACCCGCAGAACCCGGCCGACCCCGAGTACCAGATGTACGTCGGCAACGTCGAGACGATCTGGTGCGCGGACTTCGAGGGTGGCATCGCCGACTGGACGATCGGCGGCTCGCCGCAGCAGGCCGTCGAGTGGGAGGCCGGTACGCCGCTCGGGATCGGCGGCGATCCGAAGGCGGCCCACGGCGGCGCGAACGTGCTCGGCATCGACCTCGGTGGTGACGACGGGATCTATTCGAACCGCACGACGCAGTACATCGAGTCTCCCGAGATCGATCTCATGGGCCACACCAACGTGCGCCTGCAGTACTACCGCTGGCTCAATGTCGAGGACGGCGTCTACGATCCGGCGACGATCAGCGTCAACGACGAGATCGTCTGGCAGAACAAGACCAGCCAGGGCATGCCGACCAGCGACGAGGTCAACCACACCGACAAGGAGTGGCGGTTCCACGACGTCGACCTCGCGACCTACACCGCGAGCGGCAAGGTCAAGCTCAAGTTCCAGATCGACAGCGACGAGGGACTCGAGTTCGGCGGCTGGACGATGGACGACGTCTGCCTGGTCACCCCGGGCGATGCGTCGGCGAGCTGCGGCAACGGTACCGTCGATGTCGACGAGAGCTGCGACGACGGCAACACCGCGGGCGGCGATGGCTGCTCGGCCACGTGCCAGGACGAGGGCGGTGGTGGTGGTGACGACGACGGCGGCTGCTGCAGTGCGGGCGGCAACCCGACCGGTCCGCTCGCGCTGTCGTTGCTGACGCTCGGCCTCATCGTCGTGCGCCGCCGCCGGCGCGCGTAGGCTCGCGCGCTACTGCGGCGCGGGCTCGCCCTCGAGCGGGGGCGGGTTCGCGAGGCACGCCTGTAGCGACGGCGACTGCGTCCAGCCGCAGCTGCCATCGGGCTGGCGCTCGCAGATGCCCTCCCGGTAGCAGCCGTACTCCGCCTTGTACTCGCAGGTCGTCACGACCTCCTTGCCCGGCTCGACGCACACGGTGCCGCTGCAGCCGGTCTTGACGCAGTCGTTCGCGGTCGCCGATGGCACCGCGCTCGACGGTGCGGGCTCGCTCGGTGGCGGAGTCCCCTGCGAGCCGCACGCGAACAGGACGATCAGCAGCGCATGTCTCATGCGCGGGACTCTACCCCGGGCCCGGAGCCCCGACGCGATCCGGCCTCGCCATCTCGGAGCGGGAGTCAGACGGCGACGGGCAGCACGCGGCGGCGCACGAGCTTGATGCTGAGCAGCCGGTACAGCATCTTGCTGACCTCGAAGCTGCCCATCCGCGACTTGCGGACGATGTCCTTGACCGTGTTCTTGCCGTTGACGAGCTCGAGCACGGCGAGCTCCTCGCGGGTGAGCCGGCCGCGCCCCATCTGCGCGACCGAGTCCTCGTTGCGCAGGAACACGACATCGAAGTTATCGATCGCGCGCTCGATGAGGTGCCACTCATCGACGCGGCGGTAGCCCTCCATCAGCACGGCCTCGACGTCGAGCCCGAGCGCGGCGTCGATGACCGACGGCGGGAGCTCCATGCCGGCGCTGAACCGAAACCGGCCGTGGCGCCAGCGCAGGATCTCGTAGATCAGCTCGCTCGACTGCCGGGTCAGGCACGCCTTGAGATCGGTCTCGGCGACGTGGCCGAGCTTGACGAGTTGCTGGCCGAGCAGGCGAGCACCGGTGTGGTGCTGGCGCGACTCCATGAACGCCTCGAAGTCGGCGCGGGTCATCAGCTCGGCATCGGTCACGAAGCGGCCGAGCAGGAACTCGTCGGGCACGCCCTCGGCGATCGCCTGGTCGACGCGGCCGCGCCGGAAGTAGATCTCGACGCGCGCGCCGGAGCGCTCGACGACGAGCACACCCGACTGCTCCTGGACGTCGAGGAGCTGGAGCACCTCGGCGAGCGGCACGACGCGGAGATCGCCGCGCAGGCCCGGCATCCCCTCGGCGAACAGGCCGAGATCCATCGACTGCAGCATCTGGGTCAGCGTCGCCTCATCGAGCGCTTGCTTGACCGCATCGGCGATCGACGCGGCATCGGTGGTCACCCCGTCGTCGCGCGAGGAATCCGCCAGCGAGAACAGCGCCGCGATCCGCGCACTCGCGACGTCGGTGAGCTGGCCGCGCAGGTGGGTGAGCGCCGCGGTCCTGGCGTGCGCGCGATCGGCATCGTCGGTCGCGGCGAGATCTTCTCCGGTGACCAGGGACGGGTGCTCCTCGTCGACTCCCGGGCCGCCGTACTTGCCGATCGTGTGCTGGACCACCGCGGTGATCGCCTCGGGCGAGAACGGCTTGGTGATGTAATCGACGATCCCCATCACCTTGACGAAGCGCTCGCCGACCTGGTCGCCCTTGGCGCTCATCAGGATCACCGGGATGTCCCTGAGCTTGGCGTCCGCGGTCAGCTCCCGGCAAAACTGGTAGCCGTTCATCCGCGGCATCACGAAGTCCAGGAGGATCAGATCGGGACGACGATCGCGAACCGCCTGAAGTCCTTGCTCTCCATCGGCGGCGGTCCCTACCTGGTAGCCGGCCTTGGTCAGCACCAGTTGCACCACCTTTGTAATGGTGGGGCTGTCATCGATCACGAGGACAAGCTCGCCGGCCATGGTGTCGGTTATTCCCTCACCCCGCAAGACAACAGCGGGAACGACATCTTATGTGGTCTCAAATTCCTTGTCACCGCTACTTCGGCCCTCTTCCTCCGTTGGTGGCGTAAGCACCACCGTGGTAGCTTCGATTGGCGTGCCCCACCGCGAGGGAGACTGGGAGCATTA
>DAIRFU010000432.1:0-6229 GCA_036794935.1 Kofleriaceae bacterium
GGCCAGCTCGGCGCCGTGACACCCTCGGGGAGCCGCGCCACGAACGCGGCGAACGTGGCCGCGTCGACGATCGGGTTCGTGAAGAACGAGCCGGCGCTGCGCGATTGTGGGTCCGCGGGATCGACGACCATCCCCTTGCCGCGGCGCAGCTCGATCACGCGCCGCCGCACGTCCGCGAGCGGGGCACGCTCGCCCTCGCCGACGCCGAGCGCGCGCGTCAGCTCGGGATACCGCAGCGGCACGCTGGTCCCGCGGCGCTCGAGCCGGAACGTGACGTCGGCGATCACCCAGCGATCGGTGCCCTTGAACCGGCTCGTCCGGTACGCGAAGCCGCATCCCTCGCGCGTGAAGTCGACGAGCTCGCCGGTGTGGCGATACATCGCGCGCACGCGCGTGATCGTATCGGCGACCTCCTGGCCGTACGCGCCGACGTTCTGCATCGGCGTCGCGCCGACGAGGCCCGGGATCCCCGACAGACACTCGACGCCGGCGAGCTCGGCCGCGACCATCTGCGCGACGAAGTCGTCCCACGCGACGCCGGCCGCGGCGGTGACGAGCGCGTGATCGTCGCGTAGCTCGATCTCGACGCCGGGCAGCCCGATCTGCACGACGAGCCCGTCCCAGCCGGCGTCGCCGATCACGACGTTGCTGCCGCCGCCGAGCACGAGCAGCTGCTCGCCAGCGCGCAGCACCTCGCGTAGCTCGTCGAGCGTGGTCGCGCGGACGAAGTCGCGGGCCGGGCCACCGATGCCGAGCGTGGTCAGCGGTGCGAGCAGCACGTCGTGCGCGATCGCCGGCACCGCGCGGTTACCTCGGGCAACCAGCGGCGGTGCAACTCATCGGGCGACCGTCGCGCTCGACTCGGCGACGCGGACGAGGTTCTTCTTCGTCGCCGGTCCGAGCCGCTTCTCGAACAGCTCGATCACCTCGTTGCACGTGAGCTGGATGTTGCCGGCGCCGAGCGTGATCACGAGGTCGCCGTCCTTGGCCTGATCGTCGAGCCAGCGCGCGAGATCCTCGCGCCGCGGCACGTACGCGACACCCTCGTGCCCGGCATCGCGGCACAGCGTGACCAGCGCCTCGCTCGTCACGCCCGCGATCGGCTTCTCGCCGGCCGCGAAGATGTCGCAGATCGCGATCGCGTCGGCGTCGGCGAATGCGGTGGCGAACTCGGCGAGGTGATCTCGCGTGCGCGTGTGGCGGTGCGGCTGGAACGCGGCGACGATGCGGCGGTTCGGGAAGTTCGCGCGCGCGCCCGACAGCGTGGCGCGGACCTCGGCCGGATGGTGGCCGAAATCGTCGACGATCGTGATGCCGCCGACCTCGCCACGCACCGTGAACCGGCGCGCGACGCCCTCGAACTGGCCGAGCGCCTTGACGTAGGTGTCGAACGGGATCGCGAGGAAGTCGGCGACCGCGAGCACGCCGAGCGCGTTGAGCACGTTGTGCCGGCCCGGCAGCGGCAGCGCGACCTCGCCGAGCTCGTCGGCGCGGCGCCACGCGACGAACTTGGTGACCAGGCCCTCGTGGCGGATGTTGCGCGCGCGATAGGTCGCCTGGGCGGAGATCCCGAACGTGGTGAACCGCTTGGTCATCGCCGGCAGGATCGCCTGCACGCCCGCGTTGTCCGCGCAGAGCGCGCTCATGCCGAAGAACGGGACGCGGTTGCAGAAGTCGGTGAACGCCTTCTTGACGTTGTCGAACGTGCCGTAGTGATCGAGGTGCTCGGCGTCGACGTTCGTCACGATCGCGACCGTCGGCGTCAGCGTGAGGAACGAGCCGTCGCTCTCGTCGGCCTCGGCGACCAGATAATCGCTCTTGCCCCAGCGCGCGTTCGCGAGGCCGAGCGAGTTGACGCGGCCGCCGATCACCGCGGTCGGGTCGAGCCCCGCGGCCATCAGCACCGTGTGCATCATCGTCGTCGACGTGGTCTTGCCGTGCGCGCCGGCGACCGCGATGCCGTACTTCATGCGCATCAGCTCGTTGAGCATCTCGGCGCGCGGGATGATCGGGATCATGCGCGCGCGCGCCGCCTCGACCTCGGGGTTGTAGCCGCGGATCGCGCTCGACACGACGACGACATCGGCATCGCCGACGTGATCGGCGCGATGGCCCTGCGCGACCGTGCAGCCGATCGACGCGAGGTGGCGCGTGATCTCGGTCTCGTTCATGTCCGAGCCCGACACCTGATAGCCCATGTTGGCGAGCACCTCGGCGATGCCGCACATGCCCATGCCGCCGATGCCGACGAAGTGGATCCTCGTGTCTTGCTTGCGAAACATTCCGAGCCTTCTCGATCAACGCCTCGCTCGGCGCGATTCGTCCTCGCTATGTACCACGCGGCCCGCCCGCGCATGCCAGATCCGCGACGCCGGCACCTCGGCCGCGATACCATGAGCCCCATGCGCACCTGGTTGCTCGTGCTCGTGTGCGGCTGCTCGTACGAGCCGGGCACGTATCCGCCGGATGGCGGCACGGCGGGCGACCAGGTCACCCTCGTCGACGACACCGCGGCCGATTTCGGTGCCGCCGAGACCCTCGACGCCGTCGCCATCGATCCGCGCGGCGCGCTCGAGCCGGTGGCCTACGCGCTGAACGGCCTGCGCGCGCGCGCGTACGACGGCCAGCACGTCAGCGGGACGACCGCGAGCTGGCAGGAGATCGAGCAGGCCGTCAGCGGCGCGACCCGGCGCGGTGCGGCGTACCAGCAGGTGCCGCCGGACGGCGGCTGGGGCAGCACCCACCCCGCCGGCCTCGGGCTGACCAGCACGAACGACGACTTCACCGTGCTCTACGACGGCGAGCTGCGCGTGCCGCCGGGCGATCACACGATCGAATTCGACGCCGACGACGCGGGCGCGCTCGAGCTCGATACCGGCGGCGGCTTCGCCGACTTCACGATCGACGCGAGCGGCGGTGCCAAGGCGGTCCAGGTCCACCTCGACCAGGAGCGCTGGGTCGGCGTGCACGCCGCGGTCGCCGACGGTGGTGGCAACGCGAAGCTGGCGATCCGGCTCGACAGCACGCCGATCACCGCGGATCAGCTGCGCGCTCGCGTGACCGACGATCGCGGCCTCGTCGCGTCGGTCTACGTGACGACCGGCGGCAGCCTCACGCTCGCCGGCATGGCGCTCGTCGACTCGGCGGACGTCGACTTCGGCATGACCGCACCGCCCTACGATCTGACGACGAGCACCACCTACACGGTGCGGTTCACCGGCCAGCTGTACATCGCGAGCGACGGCATGTACACGTTGACCGCGACGCCCGACGCCAAGGACTCCGCGTCGGTCTACCTCGACCGCCACTTCGTCGCGCGCCAGCCGATGCTCCAGGGGCATCCGACCGCGGCGACGCTGCCGCTGACCGCCGGCTGGCACATGCTCGACATCGAGCTCGACGGCTCGCAGCTCAACTTCTTCGGTCAGCCCGATCCGCGCGCGGTCACGCTCGCCGTCACGCTGGCGGCCGGCGACGGCCCGGCGATGCCGCTCACGTCGGCAGACGTGCGCCCCGCGGTCGCGTCGGGCTACCTGGCGCTGACGTCGACGCCGCTGACCCTGCTCGCCGACGCCGGCCAGGCGGACGGCGTGACGAAGCTGCCGCTGCCTGCGCCGGCCCCGAGCTTCATGAAGGGGACGGTCGAGTCCGAGCTCGTCGGCTACGTCCTTCAGAACGCGACGCCCAGCGACTACGCGGTCGTGTTCGACAGCGGGGTCGCGCAGCTCGCGATCCCGCCGACCGCCATCCTCGTCGCGGTGTTCGGCGACGAGACCGCGGCCGGCCAGCCGGTGCCGGCGGCCGACGAGTGGACCCTGACGTTCACCGACAGCGTGCCGGGCGGCGGCAGCAACCCGTCCGCCAGCGGGTTCGCGTACGTGACGCTGCACGGCGGCCCACTGCTGCCGTTCGCGCCGGAGCTGACCTACGTCTCGGCACCGCGCCAGCTCGACGGCATTCGCGGTTTCGGCGCGCTGCGCGTGCTCGGTGATCTCGCCGGTACGACGCTGGCGATCGCGGTGCGCACCGCGGACTCCGCCGAGGCGCTCGCGACCGCGCCGTGGGTCGAGGTCGAGAACGGCGCGATCCCGACCGGGCCGCCCGCACCGCTGTTCCAGTACCGGCTCGTCGTCACCGGCGATGGCTGGTCGTATCCGTCGATCGATCGCGTCGAGCTCGACTACACGCGCTGATCGGATCCTGCGAACCCGAGCGAGTCCGCCTCGATCGACTTTCTCGCGCGGGCACCCTAGTCTATCGGCGTGCTCACCGAGTCCGCGGCGCGCTGGCTGCTCGTGCTCCACACGGTCCTCGGTGTGGCCGCGGTCGGTGCCGCCACGCACCTGGTCGTCTACCTGCGCCGCTACGTGCGCGGCCAGAGCGGGCGGCGTCGCGCGGTGCTGCGCTTCGCCTGGCTCGTGCTCGTGCTGCAGGTCGGCGCGTTCGCCGCGGGCAACGTGATGTACCCGACGTACAAGGTCGAGGTCCGGGCCGCGTACCTCGAAAACCCGGCGGCGGTGACCGCGGCGGAGCAGGCGAAGCAGCGCGAGCTGGTGCGGATGGCCGCACGCGAGGGCGGCGACGCCGGCGAGCCGACGCCCGCGGTCCAGGTCGTCAAGCAGGCGGCGCAAGCCGCGCGCTGGTTCGACGTCAAGGAGCACTGGGTCGCGCTCGGCATGCTCGTGGCGGCGGCGTTGATCGTGGTGTTGTGGGTGTGGGAGCCCAAGCGGGACGGCAGCGTGATCGCGCCGATCGTGACGAGCCTGGCCGTGATCATTGCCGGCACGGTCTGGCTGGCCGCGATCATCGGCGTGGTCACGGCGTCGTGGCGTGCGGTGTAGGGCTCGTGTTAGGACCGTGGCCATGCGGATCCTGCTTGCCTTGACGGTGTTCACGTTCGCGTGTGGCGGTAGCCGGCCCACGCACGAGAGCGCGATCGTGAACGAGGGCTCGGACGTCTCCACGACGTGCTGCTGCAAGACGCTGCCTCTCACGGACGAGAAGGAGATCACGCCGGCCTATGACGTCGAGGGGCGCATGGAGTGCTCGGCGGCGAAGGGCGACTGCGTCGACGACATCCAGTGCGAGAACACCGGCGATGCCGGCGAGGCCAGCGAGCCGGGCGACACCGAGACCGAGGGTGGAGCCGAGAGCGACGGCGTGCCGCCGCCGGCGACGATCGAGCCGGACTCGACGGTCACGCCCTGATCGTCGTGATCGCCTCGCTCAGAACGTGAACGCGAGGCTCGACTGAAACAGCATCGAGCGATCGACGAGGCGATCCTCGTCCATCATCTCGACGGGCCGGCACGTCACGCCGCGACAGATCGAGCCCACCATCGGCTGGTGGGGTGACATCGCCATGCGCCAGCCGAGGAACCAGCCGACGCGGTGCGGGAAACCGATCGGCTCCTGGAGCCGGTGATCGAGCGCGATGCCAAACCCGATCTGGGCCTCGGGGCGCCGCGTGTCGGCGGGGACGAGGCGGCTGTGCTCGGCGAAGCTCGGCTTGTACCAGTGATTCCACGCGGTGCCGCCGCCACCCTCGACGTACACCGAGAACAGCGAGTTCGCGCCGACCACGCGCGGGCCGAGCCGCAGCACGTCGAAGCGCGCGAGCGCGGACAGGCGCTGGCCGGCGCCGAGCGGCGTGTCGTCGGGACCTTTGACCTGGAACGCGAGGTACGTGTACTCGGCCTCGATCGTGAGGCGCCCGAATCGATAGCCGATCGCGGCGTTGCCGCCGACCGCGGTGACGTCGATGGGCTCGTGGAAGAGGAAGCCGACCGCGCTGCCAACTCTTGCCTCCGAGCCCGAGGTCTGGTGCGGCGCGTAAGGATCCTCGACGTACAGGTCGGGATGGGCCTGGTCGGCCCATGCGACACCGCCACCTGTGAATGCCAGGCACACGAGCAGCGAACGCGGGATCCGGAACGGACGGAAGTTCCTCATCTGCACCTCGGACGGCGAAAGGGGCCCGCCGCCGATGTTGCAGTCAGCGCGCCAGCGCTGCGTCGAGGGCGCGCTGCATCACGACGACGGGAGCCGGCGCGCCGGTCCAGATCGCGAACGCACGCGCGCCCTGATGGACGAGCATCGCGCGGCCATCGAGCGTGGAATGACCGAGGCGGCTCGCGCGTTCGAGCAAGCTGGTCGCGCGGTGATAGACGAGCGTCGACACCCACGCTCCCGTCGCGAGCGCGTCGAGCGGCAGCGACTCTGTGAACGC
>DAIRFU010000433.1:0-6226 GCA_036794935.1 Kofleriaceae bacterium
GGGGCCCGCAGCGACCGGATAACCGGGGCCCGCAGCGACTGGATAACCGGGGCCCACAGCGATCGGATGGCCTCCCGCCGCGCGGCCGCTCGCAACCGCCGCACCCGGGTCCGCCTCCGCGTCGCCCGCCGCCCCCCGTGGCCGCCCGGTGGTCCGAGGATCGCCCGAGCAGCTCGGGGCCCGCCCCGTCGCGGGGTCGCCGCCGGCGCCCGAAGCGCCACTGGTGAGCGCAGCGTTGCTCGCAAACTACAACTGTAGTAATCCTACGACCAGCTTCGTACCATGCGGCCGCCAACCAGGACCGTGCTGTGAGGATCCAGCGGATGTCGCGGTCGGCGTGGGCTCCGGTCGTGTTGCCCGTGGCGGCACTCATCGCGTGTTTGATCCGCTGGTATCTCCAGGGCTCGCACAACGTGTACACGGCGCTCGAGAAGCGCTTCTACGTGCCGGATCCGGATCTCGGCTGGCGCATCAGCACGCAGCATCCGATCTGGCTCGGCCTCGACGTGTGCGCGGGGATCGCCGCACTCACACTCGCGCTGGCAGGCGCGGCGTTCGTGATCGGTCGCCGCGAGCGCACACGCCAGGTGCCGAGCACCGTCGTTCGCATCGGTTCGTGGATCCTCGCGCTGGGATCCGTCGCGGTTCCCACGGCGGCGTTCGCGAGCGGGCCCGGTCCACGAGACGGGCGCGACACTCTGCCCGCGCGCGCTGCGGTGCTGATCGAGACGGGCATCGAAGGCTCGCTCGACGCGCCGGGCGGCAGCTACGCGGTGGTGCGCCATGCCGGCACGTCGGTGACGGCGCATCTGTCGGCGGGTGGCGAGGCGTTCGACGCGAGGTTCGCGGGTGACCTCACCGGCACGTGGCGAGGCACGCCGCGCGATCTGCGTGGCCCCATGCACGCCGAGATCAGCGTGGCTGCCGCTTCGGTCGACACGGGCATCGGCGAACGCAGCAAGCACGCCCGCGAGGGCTACCTCCACACCGATCAGTTTCCGCGGATCACCGTCGCGATCGATCGCGTCATCGCCGTCCGCCCGAACGGGCCGGACGAGCTCGTGTTTCGCGCGCCGGCAACGGTGCAGCTGATGGGCAGAGACCACGCGGTCGAGATCACCGGCACGCTGCAGAAGCCGGACGCGGCCGCACTCGGACGACTCGGGCTGGCCGGAGACGTGTTGCTCGTCCAGGCCGACTTCTCGCTCGCGATCGCTCAGACCGCGCTCGCCCCCGACGCCTCCGACTTCGACGGAGACCGCATTCCGATTCACGTCTCACTCGTGTTGCGCCACACGGCTGAGTGACGAACCCTGGCGCGGAGATTCCAATGAGCTTGCACCACCTGATCACGTCTGCCTGCGTTGCCGTCGCCGTCGCTGTTGCACCCGCGTGCAAGAAGCAGGAAGACAAGCCGCCGCCGGCGACCACCGCGCCGACGGGCTCGAACGCGGCCGGGTCCGCGACGGCTCCCGCCGACGTGCCCGACGACAGCACCGACCGCATCACCGTCCTCGCTCATCACAAGAAGCCCAAGCCGAGCGATCCGGTTCGCCTCGAGTTCGAGAAGTTCAAGGTGGTGAGTGCCGACTTCGATCCGAAGCAGATCGAGGGCGGCAAGGCGACCATCGAGATCGATCTGTCGAGCTTTCAGACCGACTCGAACAAGCGCGACGAACACCTGAGGTCGCCGGCGTATCTCGACGTCGGCAAGCTGGCGACCGCGACGATCACGATCGACAACGTCAAGGCCAAGGAAGGCACCACGTACACGGCGGACGCGACGGTGGCGGCGCACGGCATCACGAAGACCTATCCGGTCACGTTCGAGGTGCTGGAGACCAAGGACGACCGGATCCGGATCAAGGGCGAGCACACGTTCTCGCGGATCGACTTCGGGATCGGTAGCGATCCCGCGCAGAATCCCGAGGAGCAGGTCGGCACGGACGTCACGATCCAGATGGTGCTGACGCTCGTGAAGAGCTGACGCGACAGCGGGGCTCAGCCGCGGCCGATGACAAAGGCGCTGAAGTAGTAGCCGCCGAACCCGATGGCGTGCGCCAGCACGTGATCGACGGGGCGGACGAGCGGCTCGCCGCGCACGATCGCGAGCGGGCAGCGTGGATCGATCGCGTCGACATTCGGCGTCGGCGGAATCAGGCCGTGCTCGACGGTGAGCACGGCCGCGATCGCCTGGAGGGCCGGCGTGACCGCGCCGGTCTGACCGAGCCCGGCCTTGATCGAGTGCACCGGGACGCGCGCGGCGTCGGCGCCAAACACCTCGGCGATCGCGGTGGCCTCGACGACGTCGTAGAACACACTCGACGAGCCATTCGCGGACACGGCCGAGACATCGCGCGGCGTGATGCCCGCATCGGCGAGCGCCTCGCGGATCGCGCGCACCATCGGGTCGGGCAGGAACGCCGGGTTGAACGGATCGTAGGACGGACGGTCACCGGCCGCGCGCGAGGCGTAGCCGCGGACGGCGGCGCGGATGCGAGCGCCGCGGCGGGCGGCGTGCTCGGCGGACTCGAGGACGAGGAACGCGGCGCCCTCGCCGGGGACGTTGCCGTCGCGGCCTTGATCGAACGGCCGGCTCGCAGCGGCGGGTGTGTCGTTGTGCTGCACGACGAGGGCGCGGGCGGCTCCCATGATCGAGAAGAACGACGGGCTCAGCTCGGCCTCGGTGCCGCCGACGAGGACGACGTCGGCGCGCGCGAGCCGGATCCAGTCGAGCGCGAGGCCGAGGGCGTCCGCGCCCGAGTTGCAGCCGCTGGTCAGCGTGGCGATCGGACCGCGCAGATCGAGCGCGCGCGCGATCTCGCAGGCGGCGGCGTGACTGAACACGCGGAACGCGACCGAGGGTGCCAGGCGCTCGCCGGCGCGAACCCGGTCGAGCGCGCTCTCGACGAGGTCGAGGTTGCCGACCCCGGTCCCGACCACGACACCGACGCGATCCGGATCGGCCTCGAGCTGGGCGTCGGCGATGGCGAGGCGCGCGGCCGCGAGGGCGAGTTGCACCGAGCGCGGCTGCGGGTTCGCGGGATCGAGAGCGAGCGGCGGCGGATCGTCGACCTCGGCGGCGACCGCACAGCCGCGGCGCGGCGGCTCGATCCGCGTGAGGCGGCGCGTGCCCGAGCGGCCGGCGACGAGTGCCTGCCAGAACGGCTCGACGCCGGTGCCGAGCGCCGACACGGGCCCGAGCCCGGTCACGACGGCGGCGGTGCGCGCCGGGCTTGTCGTCATCGCCGCGCCTTGGCGGTGGCGACCGCACGTGCGAGATCGTCGAGGGTGCGGAGGCCCTGCAGCATGCCCTCGGAGAGGGTCACGTCCGCGCGCTCCTCGATCTCCGTGAGCAGCTCGAGCTTGCCGAGCGAGTCGATGCCCAGCTCGTCGAGCGCGGTGGAGCCATCGAGTGGACGGGTCGCCAGATCGGCAGGCACCAGCTTGCAGCTGGCGAGGTGACGGAGCGCGCCGATGACGAGATCCACCACGGTGCGAGCTTACGCGACCTCGGTCTGCGTCGCCGGCTGGATCGGCTCCGTCGTCCACGCGTGCAGCAGATCGGGGCTGGCGGTGTCACCCAGGAACAGGGTCCGGCACAGCACGCGCTGCTTCTTGCCGCTCGAGGTCTTCGGGATCGCACCCGGCCGCGTGAGGAACACGCCGGAGACCTCCACGCCATGTTGCGTCGCGATCGCGTTCCTGAGCTCGCGGACGACGAGCGCGGGATCGAACCGGACGGGCTCGGCATCGGCGCGATATGCGAACGGCCGGCGCCGGCGGTCGGCACCGCGACGGCGCTCGACGCTCGGCGCGTTGCCGGCGCGACGCTCGCGCTGCCGGCGCTCGACCTCGACGACGAGGAAGAGCCGCTCGTCGCCCGCGAGCTCCGCCGAGAACGCGACGCTGCCGCCGGGCCGGAAGTGCGGCGTGTTCCACTGGGTCTGCTCGATCGTCGCCTCGATATCCGACGGCGAGTGCTTGAGCCCGCGCACGATGATCAGCTCCTTGAGGCGGCCCGTGACGTAGAGCTCGCCGTGCTTGACGAGGCCGAGGTCGCCGGTGCGCAGCCAGTCGGTGGCGTCCTCGCCGTCGATCCGGGCGCCGAACGTCTGCTTGCTCTCGTCGGGCCGGTTCCAGTAGCCGCGCGCGACCGAGGGGCTGCGCAGCCAGATCTCGCCGATGGTGCCGGGCGCGCACCGTGCGTGTCGATCCGGATCGACGATCGCGAGATCGCCGCCGGTCACCGTGCGACCGGAGCTCACGCCCGCGTCCGCGTTGACGGTGTAGCCCGTGCCCTTCGTGACGCCGGTCGCGATCAGCGTGCCTTCGGCGAGGCCGTAGCACGGGTAGAACGCCGTGCGCCGGAAGCCGCAGCCCGCGAACGTGGCCGCGAATCGCTCGAGCGTGTCCTGGCGGATCGGCTCGGCGCCGCAATACGCCATGTCCCACGTCGAGAGATCGAGCTTCTCGCGCTGCTCGGCGCTCACCTTGCGCGCGCACAGGTCGTAGGCGAAGTTCGGCGCCCCCGACGATGTCGCGCCGATCTTCGTGATCGCCTGCAGCCAGTTGAGCGGCCTGCGCAGGAACGTCATCGGCGACATCAGCGTGCACGGAAAGCCGGTGTAGACCGGCTGGATGATGCTGCCGATCAGACCCATGTCGTGATACGGCGGCAGCCAGCACACCATGCGCGTGTGCTCGTGATAGTCGTGCGCGCGCCGGATCACCTCGGAGTTCTCGAGCAGGTTGCGATGGCTCAGCATCACGCCCTTGGGTGCACCGGTCGACCCCGACGTGTACTGCAGGAACGCGAGGTCCTCGTCCGTGAGCGCCGGCTCCGACCAGCCGGAGGCATCGGTCAGCGGATCGGTGGCGATCCACGTCAGCGCGCCGAGCTCGGGGGCGTGCGCGAGCACCGGCTCGACGAACGCGAGCAGCGCGGACGACGTGAGCACCACCGTGGCCTGCGCGTCGGCGATGATCGCGCGCAGCCGCGGCAAGGTCCGGTCGAGGCGCGACGGCTCCGGCGGATACGCCGGGACGGCGATCAGGTTGCCGTACAGACAGCCGTAGAACGCGGCGACGTAGTCGAAGCCGGGTGGGTACAGCAGGAGCGCGCGGGCGCGGGGGGCAGCCTTCTGTTGCAGCGCTGCCCCGATGGCACGCGCCTTCTCGTCGAGCGCCGCGTAGGTGATCGAGCTCTCGATCCCACGCTCGCCCCACCAGCCAAACGCCTGACCAGCAGGCTCGGCCGCAGCACGGTCGCGAAGAACATCCACCAGCGAAGCTACAAACATCCCCGAGCTCCTTGAATCCAGGTGCAGGGCACGTTGCAGAAGCTGCGCCAGCGGCGGCGCACCGGTCTTGCAGTGCGCCTGCTTACGCGAGCTGCTTCACGATGCGGCACCATGCGATCAAGCCCACCGAAACAACGCCGCTGGTTGCGGGGGAGCGGGCCCCCGGGTGGGGGTACGGCGATACCCCGTGTGTGGCAAAGTGCAACATCACCGGCGCGACGAGCCGGCGGCCTCGGGCGCCAGCATTGCCATCATGCGCGCCGGGTTGCGGACACCGCGCGCCAGCAGCATCGCGTCCGTCGCGCGAACGCTCGGGGCGGTGGCGCTGCCGGCTTCGGCAAGCGCGAGCCGGCGTCGGGCCGCATCGGCGTAGAGACCGAGCTCGCAGGCATCCAGCTCGTCGACCGCGGTCCGCAGCGTCGAGACCGCGCGGCCACGGTCCGCCTGTTCGATCGAGGCGCGCACCGGCAAGGCCAGCGCCCTCGCCCACCGGATGCCTTCGCGTTCGAGCGCGCGGACGTCCTCGAGGGCCGCCGCGGTATCGCCGACCGCCACGCGTGCGCACGCGCGGAAGTGCACGGCGCGCACCCGGATCTGCTGGACGCGGAGCAGCATCGCGCGCTCGAGCTTCGGCCAGTCGCGCTCGAGCCGCGTGCGCGCTTCCTCCGTCGAGCCGACGTAGAGCGCGGCCTGGACCTGCGCGAACATCGCGTTGCAGTGCTGGATGTGAAAGCCCTGGCGCGACCAGCGAGCGATCGCATCGTCGGCCTCGGCGCGCGAGCGCACGGGGTCGTCCTCGACGAGCGCGACGAACGGTGCGAGCGCCGTCTGTAGATTGGTGACCGCGTAGAGATCGCCACGCGCCTCGTACTCGACGCGCAGGGCCGGGATGCGGCGCTGCAGCTCGGCGACATCGCCGCGAT
>DAIRFU010000434.1:0-6224 GCA_036794935.1 Kofleriaceae bacterium
GACGCGCGACGTCTCCGGCGAGGGTGTGCAGCAGGCGCTGCTCAAGATCCTCGAAGGCAAGACCGCGACGATCACGCCCGACGGCGCCCGCAACCGGCCGCAGCAGGAGCTGATCCAGATCGACACGACGGACATCCTGTTCATCTGCTGCGGTGCCTTCAACGGCCTCGAGGACATCGTGCGCCGCCGCACCGGCCAGCGTGGCCTGGGCTTCGGTGCCGAGGTGTCGACCGCCGAGGACGACAAGGACGCGCTCCGTCGCCAGGCCCGCACCGAGGACCTGATGAAGTTCGGGATGATTCCCGAGTTCATGGGACGGCTGCCGGTGATCGTCTCGTGCGACGCACTCGATGTCGAAGCGCTCACCGAGGTGCTGTGGAAGCCGAAGAACGCGCTGGCCAAGCAGTACCAGCGCCTGTTCGAGCTCGAAGGCGTCAAGCTGAACTTCCGCCCCGATGCGCTCAAGGCGATCGCCGAGGAAGCTGCGCGGCGCAACTCGGGGGCACGCGGCCTGCGCGCGATCCTCGAAGAGGTCATGCTCGACGTGATGTACGAGATTCCGTCGCTCTCGGGCGTCAAGGAGTGCGTCGTGACCCGCGAGGTCGTCGAGCACCGCGCCCGCCCCGAGCTCGTGCTCGAGTCGAAGGCCGCGAGCTAGCCGCCGCGACCGGCGGCCGGCGTCAGTTCACCGGCGCGCAGCCGTACGGGTCGCCGCCGGCCGGGTACTTGTAGAAGCCCGCGTAGCACATCTCGCCGGCCGCACCCTCGCCGTAGTCGATGGGATAGCCGGTGTCGTTCACGTACGTGCACTCGACGTGGAGCGTGTCGTTGGTCTGGACGACCACGTCGGACTGCGGATAGTTCTTCTGCTCCTGATAGGAGTAGTCGGTGTCGAGCAGCGTATCGAGCACCGTGCCGCCGCTCGTGATGGTCACCTTCTGGTGCGTCGCGTAGCTGTGCATGTGTGGCCACAGGTTCACGATGTGCCAGTCGACCGGCGCCGTGCAGTCACCGGTCACCGCATACGGAGTGCCCGTCGCGGGAATCGTGAACCTGCGGTCGCCGACGAACATCATGTCGGCCTCGTGCACGACGTCCGCCGGCGCGACCGTCTTGACGTAGATGCCCGAGGTGCCCGAGAGCGAGCCGTCGGTGTGGTTGAGCAGGTGAAGGTCGATGTTGATGTACGAGCCGGCGGGCAGCTTGATCGCGACGCCGGGGGGAAGCTCGAAGTCATTGCTGGCGATGCCGCCGCCGAACAGGACCTGCGGGTCATTGGACTGCGAGTCGCACTCGTAGTTGCCGACCGGCGACACCGGACCGGTCGAGATCGTCAGCACCTCGTGATGCGTGCCGGTCGGGGACATCGCGCGAAATCCTCCGATGTACGTGTCCTCCGTGATCTGGATGCGACGGCACTTGTACGCTTCGGTGGGCGAATCGGGGAGCTGCCAGGAGCGCTCGATCAGCATCGTCCAGCCCTCCGGGACCGCGCCATCGACGGCCGCGTCGATGCCGCCGTCGGCTTGCCCATCATCGTCATCGCCGGTCCCGGCGCCACCGCCGCCACACGCCGCCGCAGCCAGGACCACGCACAACCAGGCTCGCATGCCGCCAGTATACGCGCCTTGCCACGGAGTCCAGCACTTTGTGCGAGGCCCAGGTGACCCGCGGCACGGTATGCTGCTCCCGTGCCCGAGCTGCGCAACGTCATCGTGTTCGCGATCGGCGCGGCGCGATACGCGGTGGAGCTGCGCTGGGTGCGAGAAGTCGTCACGCTGGGCTTCGTGACCGTGGTTCCGACGGCTCCGCCTGCCCTCGGCGGCGTGTGCAACCTTCACGGCACGATCTTGCCGGTCCTCGATGTCGGTGCGCTGATCGGCGAGGCGGCAGGACCACCACCGCGGCAGGGCGATGGAGCGCTCGTCATCGAGGCCGAGGGCATGCTGTGCGGGCTGCGTGTCGATCAGGTCGACCACGTGGCGTCGTTACTCGAGACCGGGGGCGCGGTGGTGGATGCGGCCGGGCGGCCGCTCACGCTGCTCGAGCCGCAGCGCCTGATCCGGCGCGCGCTCGAGATCGTCGGCCTGTCGGGCGAGGCATGAACGACAGCGACCTCGACTTCGATCCCGACGAGCTCGCGATGCTGCGCCAGCTGTTTCGCAGCGAGGCGCACGACGCGCTCGAGGCCGTGACCGCGCGCGTGCTCGCGACGGGCTCCGCGAAACCGACGAGCGACACGCTGATCGAGATGATGCGGGTCACCCATACGCTCAAGGGTGCGGCGGGCACGGTCGGACTCGACGTGATGGTCGACCTCGCACACCGGCTCGAGAGCGCGTTCGCGGCGATCGGCCGTGACGGCCAGCCGTGGACCGCCTCGACCGCCGACCTCGTCGTCGAGGTCACCGACGGGCTGCGCGGCTACCTCGATCAGCTCGCGGTCGATGCCGCCGCGGCCGAGCCGCTCGCGCAACGCATCGGCGAGCAGATCGAGCGGATCGCGCGCGTCGAGCCGGAGGCGCGGCTGCGCGACTCGTCGCCCGAGCTGCCCGAGCCACCCGATCGGCCGTCGCTCTCGGACCTCTCGCCGAACGACTCGCTGTCGATGCCGACGATCACCGACCTGCCCTCGCCCGAGGGCCTGCCCGACCTGGTGATCGACCTGCAGAGCGCGGACGTCGCGGTACCCGAGCCGAAATCGTACCTGCGCGTCGAGCCCGAGCGCGTGGACGCGCTGATGTCGAGCGCCGGCGAGCTGCTGTTCGATCGCACGCGCATCGAGCGCCGCGTCCAGCTCCTGCGCACGCTCGCCCGCGATCTGTCGCGCACCCGGCAGAGCCTGCGCGACGCGCTCGGGACCGGCCCGACGCCCGGCAAGGATGCGCGCAGCCTCGGCGAGGCCGAGCACCAGCTCGCCAGCCAGACGACGCTGCTGGCGCAGACGACCGCGGCGCTGCTCGACGAGATCGAGGCGCTGCGGCGCACGATCGGCGAGCTCCAGCGCGGGCTCGTGCGAATCCGCATGGAGAGCGCCAAGAATCTGATGACGCACGCGGCGCGCACGTTGCGCGCCCTGCGTCGCGCGACCGGCGTACGCGTCGAGCTGCGCACGCTCGGCGAGGAGACCGAGTTCGACAAGGCCGTCGCCGAACAGCTCGTCGATCCGATCACCCAGCTGCTCCGCAACGCGGTCGCCCATGCGGTCGAGCCGCCCGAGGAGCGTGCGGCGCGCGGCA
Source organism: Kofleriaceae bacterium (assembly GCA_036794935.1). Taxonomy (GTDB): domain Bacteria; phylum Myxococcota_A; class Polyangia; order Haliangiales; family Haliangiaceae; genus JABFXX01. The sequence goes on from DAIRFU010000434.1 coordinate 3,240, forward strand.
AGCCGCCGGCCGCGACGATCACGATCCGCGCCCGCCAGGACGGCCACCTGCTCGTGCTCGAGGTCTCCGACGACGGCCGCGGCGTCGATACCGCCGTGCTCCGCGAGCGACTCGTCGAGACCGGGCGCTGGAGCCAGACGCGCGCCCAGCTCGCGAGCGAGGCCGACGTGCTCGAGGCGCTCGGCACCGGCGTGTCGGTCCGCGGCGATGCCGACGCACTCGCCGGCCGCGGCATCGGCCTCGATCTCGTGCGCCAGACCGTCGCCCGGCTCGGCGGCGAGATGAAGGTGATGTCGGCGGCCGGCCGCGGCGCGACGTTCAGCCTGCGGCTGCCGCTCTCGACCTCGCTCGCGCAGGCGATGCTGTTCAAGGTCGGTGGCCAGGTCTACGCGATCCCGGCGGTGCACGCCATCGAGTCCACGATCGTCGAGGCCGCCGCCAGCACCGTCGCGATCCGCCAGGAGCAGGTGCCCGTGCTGCGACTCGAGAACCTGCTCGCCGGCAGCGCGGGGATCGCCGATCGCCGGCCCGGCGTGGTCGTCACGTTCGCCGGCAAGACGCTGGTGTGCAGCGTCGACAAGATCGTCGGCCCGCGCGAGATCATCATCAAGCCGCTCGGCCCGCTGCTCGCCCCGCTCACGCTGTACGCGGCGGCGACGATCAGCGGCTCGGGCAAGGTCCAGCTGATCCTCGATCCGGCGCAGCTGGTCCGCCGCGTCTATCCCGATGCGCCGGGCGAGCTCGCGGACGCCGCGAAGGGGCCGATGGTGCTCGCCGGGCGCGCGCTGGTCGTCGACGACTCGCGGGCGATCCGCGAGGCGATGACCTCGATGCTCGGCCGCGAGGGCTGGATCGTCGACGTCGCCGAGGACGGCGCGCGCGCGCTGCAGATGACCCGGCAGCTCCGCTACGATCTCGTCGTCACCGACCTCGAGATGCCGGAGCTGTCGGGCTTCGACTTCATCGCGAGGTTGCGCATGGACGAGCGGTTCGCGACGACGCCGATCGTGATCATCACGTCGCGCGCCAACCCCGAGCACCGCCGGCGCGCACGCGACCTCGGCGTGCGGGCACTGGTCGCCAAGCCGATCACGCGCCGCAAGCTGCTCGAAGCCCTCGCGGTGCGCTGATCTACTTCTTGCGCTTGTGCTTGTGCCCGCCGGCGGCCTTCTTGCGGCGCCCACCCCCGCCGCCGCCCTCGGCCTCGTCGCGCATGCCGCGGTGCGAGACGCCGAGCCGCAGCTTGCCACCGGCGCCGGCAGCGCCCCGGCGTGGCGCGCCGCGCTCCGCCTGATGGACCTGCGCGCGCTCGACCTCGCGCCCCGCCCGCTTGCGCTGCGCGATCCCCGCGCGCGGGCTCGGCTCGACCCGCGACTTGCCGGTCTTGCGCTCGACCGCGACCAGCGTGAAGTCGATACGTCGGCCGACCACCGAGACGTTGTTGATCTCGACGATCACCTTGTCACCGAGCTCGATCGACTTGCCGGTGCGCTTGCCGCTCAGCCGCATGTGGATCTCGTCGTACTGCATCGGCTCGCCGAGCGAGTCGAGCTTGATGAGGCCCTCGACGTACGGTTCGTCGAGCTCGACGAACGCGCCGAAGCTGGTCACCGCGGACACCGTGCCCTCGAAGCGCTCGCCGATCTGGTCGCGCATCAGGTACGCGCGGTACATCGCGACGGCCTCGCGCTCGGCCTCCATCGCGCGCCGCTCGTGCAGGCTCGAATCGGCCGCGAGCTGCGCGAGCGTCTCGACGGTCGGCGGCGGCTTCGCGTAGCCACCGCCCGACGCGTTGCCGTCGCGGTGCAGGTGATGCTTGAGCAGCCGGTGAACGAGCAGATCGGGGTAGCGGCGGATCGGCGACGTGAAGTGCAGGTAGTCACCGGATGCGAGGCCGAAGTGGCCGATCGGCACCGTGTCCCACACCGCCTGGGTGAGCGTCCGCAGCACGAGGAACGACAGCGCCTGCGCGCCGGGCTTCTTCGCGACCTGGTCGAGCACGCTCTTCATGCCGAGCGGGGTCGTCGCCTCGTCGACATCGACGCGGATGCCGTACGCGCCGAACAGCTCGGCGAGCGTGGCGACGCGATCCGGATCGGGCGGCGCGTGCACGCGCCACACGGTCGGGGCGCCGCGCTTGCGGAAGAACGTGCCGACGGCCTCGTTCGCCGCGATCATGTACTCCTCGACGAGCTGATACGCCTGCTTGACGGCCGGATCGCCCTTCGCCTTGACGACGTCGCGGACGAGCCGCGGGTCGTCGGCATCGAGCACGACCTTGGGCTCGGACAGCTCGAGCTCGAGTGCGCCGCGCGCCTGCCGCTTCGCGCGTAGCGTGCGCGCCAGCGTGTTGAGCCGCGTCAGCTCGGGCACCCACGGCCGGTACTGCTCGCGCCGGCCCCGGAAGTCACCCTCGAGCGCCGCCGCGACGCCGGGATAGTCGAGCCGCGCCTTGCTGCGGATGGCGGCCGCCGCGTAGCCGATATCGAAAATGTCGCCGGCATCGGTGTAGTCGAGTCGCACGACCATCGCGCAGCGATCGACGAGCGGGTTCAGCGAGCAGATGCCCGCCGACAACTCCTTCGGCAGCATCGGGATCACGCGATCGGGCAGGTACACCGACACGCCGCGAATCGCGGCCTCGCGATCGAGCGGGTCGTTCCAGCGCACGTAGTGCGAGACGTCAGCGACCGCGACCCACACCCGTGGGCCGCCGTGCGGTCCATCCTCGATGCAGAGCGCGTCGTCGAAGTCGCGCGCGGTCTCGGGATCGATCGTGCAGAACCGGCGATCGCGAAGATCGATACGGTCGGCCAGATCGGCGGCCGTCAGCTCCTGCGCGGTCGAGCGCGCCTGGCCGAGCACGTCCTCGGGGAACTCGAGCGGGATCACCGCGCACGCGAGGATCTTCTCGATCTCGGTGCGCGGATCCTCGGGATCGCCGAGCACCTTGAGCACGTTGCCGCCGAGCTCGTTGCGCACGGC
>DAIRFU010000930.1:0-1786 GCA_036794935.1 Kofleriaceae bacterium
CCACACGCGCGCGGCGTTGACCGGCGTTGCCGGCGGCATGCCGGTCAGACGCAGGTGAACGAGGCGGAGCAGCGCGCGCCCGTCGAGCGTGGCCGCCGCCGGCTTGATGCAGTCGGCGCGCAGCTCGGTGTCGCCGACCGCGTGTCGCAGCGTGAGCTCGACGTGCAGCGCGGTGAGTGCGCGGCCACGCGCGGCGAGCCGATCGAGCAGGCGATCGATCGCGCCCTTCAAGAAGAACACGAGGCGCTCGATGTCGTGCTCGTCGTCGTCGAGCACGACGCGCTCGTCGGGCGCCTCCGGCGGCGCGACCGGCACGAGCGGATCCCAGCGCTCGCCCGCCGCGAGCTGATAGAGCCGGTGCGCCTCGCGGCCGAAGCGCTCGAGGATGCCGCCGCCGGGCAGCCGCACCATCTGGCCGAGCGTCGTCACGCCGAGGCGCGCGAGGGAGTCGCGCAGCTTCGGATCGACATCGAGTCGCGCGAGCGGGACCGCGCTCGCCGCCGCGCGCTCGTCGGCATCGCCGCGCAGCACGGTGATGCCCCGCCGCGTCGCGCGCGCGATCGCGTACGTCGCGAACCGCGAGAAGCCGACGACGACCGCGCCGGAGAACCCGAGCTCGCCGATCGCGCGCTGGATCGCCATGCCCCACGCCTGCCCGCGCACGTCGCGATCGACGAAGATGCGCTCGAGGCCTTCGCCGTCGAGCCAGAACGTGCCCGGCTCCTCGCTCGGCTCGACGCGCGGCGACAGCGCGTGCAGCGCACCGCGCAGCTCGGTGATCGCCGCCTCGATCTGCTCGGGCGGCACGACGCGCGCGCGCAACCCGCGATGCAAGCTGAGCGCGTGCGCGTAGCGCTGGCCCGGCAGCACGCCGGCGCCACGCGCGCGCTCGCATGCCCACAGCACGCTGCCCTGCGGCCGATCCTCGTCGATCACGACGACCGCCTGCGCGCGCAGCGCGGGCTCGTTGCGCCACACGAGCTGGAGCGGCAGCGCGGGGAGATCGAGACAGGCGATCTTCACTGTGCAAGTGTTCAGCTAACCGATAAGCGCTGTCAACTCCACGATTAATCCGGACGCGATCTCCTAGGATGCGGGCATGAAGGACCAGGTCATCGTCATCACCGGCGCATCGGCCGGCATCGGCGCCGCCACCGCCGAGCTCGTGATCTCGCGGGGAGCGCGTGTGGTGCTCGCGGCCCGGCGCCCCGACGAGCTCGCCGCGCTCGCGAGCCGGCTCGGCGATCGCGCGATCGCGGTGCCGACCGACGTCACCAGGCGCGCCGACAACGAGCAGCTGCGCGACCGCGCGCTCGCGGCGTTCGGCCAGATCGACGTGTGGATCGCGAACGCCGGCCGCGGCATCACGCGCCTCGTCTCCGAGCTGACCGACGCGGACGTCGACGACATGATGACGGTCAACCTCAAGTCGGTGCTCTACGGCATCCAGGCCGTGCTGCCGCACTTCAAGCAGCAGAAGCGCGGCCAGATCATCGCGGTGTCGTCGGGCCTGAGCCGCTTCCCGTTCGCGCCGCAGCGCAGCGCGTACAGCGCGTCGAAGGCCGCGGTGAACCTCTTGATGGCGAGCCTGCGCGGCGAGCTGCGCGGCGCAGGCTTCTCCGACATCCACGCGATGACGGTGATGCCCGGGGTCGTCGCGACCGAGTTCGGCAACAACGCGCTGCACGGCGGCGCCGACAGCGCGAAGCTGCCCGGCGCGCAGCCGGTCGGCGAGGTCGCCGAGGTGATCGCCGATCTGATCGAGAGCCCGCGCGCGGAGGTCTAC
>DAIRFU010000435.1:0-6216 GCA_036794935.1 Kofleriaceae bacterium
TCGGGCTCGGCGGCCCGGTCGATCTACGGCGGCTTCGCGCGCATGAATGCCGGCACGTGCGCAGACGGCAGCGACGCATTCGCGACGCCGATCGAGAGCTCGCTCGCCGGGACCGTGCGCATGGTGATCGCGGTCGTCGGCGGCGGCGTCGCGAAGACGCATGGCTCGCGCGACGCGATGGATCACACGGCGGCGACCTCGCCCTACTACACGAGCTGGATCGCCCTCGTGCCGACCGACCTCGCCGCCGCCGAGGCCGCCATCGCGCGCGGCGACATCCAGGCGCTCGGCGAGATCGCCGAGGCGAACGCGCTCGCGATGCACGCCTCCGCGATCGCGGCGCGACCCGCCGTGATCTACTGGCAGCCCGCCAGCCTCGCCGCGCTCGCCGCCGTGCGCGAGCTGCGCGCCCGCGGCCTCGCCGCGTGGGCGACGATGGATGCGGGCCCGCACGTCAAGGTGTTGACCACCGCCGGCGATGCCGCCGCCGGCGCGCGCGCGATGGCCGCGGTGCCCGGCGTGACCGACACGATCATCTCGACGGCGGGCGGACGTGCCCAGGTGATCGATCATTCCCTCGATCGATGATGCCGAATCGCCGGCGCCTAACCGCGCAATGCCGCGAGTAGCCGGTCACGCACGGACGACAGGCGAATCGGGTCGCGGCCCTCTTCTGCCGCGCGTTGTATCGGGAACGCCTGGAGAAGCCACGCGAGCGTCGGAGGCGAAAACCCACCATCGCGCCTGGCAGCGTCTACCAGTCCGCGTGCGAGATCGCCACCGGCATCCAGCAGCGCGCCGATGTCCTCCAGGTCCCGCAGCTCGGTACGAGACAGGAGTGCGCACAGCTTCTGTGCGAGGAGCTCGCGGGACGTGTCGACGAACACGCCAGCCTGCGGCTCGGCTGGTGACTCCACCGGCGTCGTCGGATCCGCGACCAAGTCGAGCTCCACCGACTCGGCCGCGTCACTCACGCGCATGCGCACGAAGGAAAGCGCGGTCTGGACACGCATGACCTCGAGTCCGACGCGCCGCAGCCGTGCCTCCACCTCGCGCGGAATCTCGCCGAGCTCCAACCGCGGCCTGAACGCGAGATCGAGATCCCGCGTCGTCCGGTGTCCGAGATAGAAGCCGATCAGGGCGCCCGCCCCGAACAGCGTCCAGGCCGGCTGCATGCCCGCGAGCTCGCGAAGAATGCGCTCCTGCAATGGGCTCAGCCCCGTCGCGGCCATCATCTTGCCCAGTCGAGATACCAGGCCCAGAAGGCACGCGTACGACCGAGCGAGTGCTCGAGCTTCGGCCAGAGTCGCCGCATCGGCTCGGTCCCGGCGAGGATGATCGCGTCATCGGGCTTGGCCTGCCTCATCAGCTTGGCCAGCCAGTAGGCCTGTCGGTCTTCATCGGCGGCGGCCAGGTGCTCCCGGAGCTCCTGCAAGGTGACGTTGTTGTCCCAGAGGAAATAGGGTCGCCCCTGCCGGTCGCAAAGGCGATCCTCGGGCGTGGGACACAGCATGGTCGAAGGATAGCGCACCTTCTTGTAGAGTCTCCACGACATGATCGCGACCGCGCCCGGCAAGCTGATCCTGACCGGCGAGTACGCCGTCCTCGACGGCGCACCGGCGCTCGTGATCGCGATGAACCGCCGCGTGATCGCGCGGCGGCGCAGCGGGCCGCGCGGCAGCTCGCCGTTCCTCGTCGCGGTGGCCGACGAGATCGCGCACCGGCTCGGCGCCGACCATCCGGCGGCGGCCGCGGCGCTCGAGATCGTCGTCGACTCGACCGCGTTCTACGAAGGCGCGCAGAAGCTCGGCCTCGGCTCGTCCGCCGCCGTCACGGTCGCGGCGACCGCGCTCGCGCTCGCGACGGGCCACGAGGCGGTCCCGCTGATCGATCGCGAGCTCGTGCTCGCCATCGCGGGTGCCGCGCACGCTGCCGCGCAGGGCTCGCGAGGCCGGGAGTCCAGTGGCGACCTCGGCCGGCCACGGCCGGCGAGCCGGTCACCTCGCGCGCGCGGCTCGGGCGCCGACATCGCGGCGGCGGTGCACGGCGGGTTGATCGAATTCCAGCGCGGCGGCCCGATCACGCCGCTCGCCTGGCCCGCCGGCGTCACCCTGGTTCCGTTCTTCACCGGCGCCTCGGCCGACACCGCCTCGCTCGTCGAGGCCGTCGACGCGGCGCGCGAGCGCGAGCCGGCCGCGGTGGCCGCCGCGCTGGCCGCCATCGACGCAGCCTCCCGGGCAGCCTGCCGGGCCGTCGCCATGCGGTCCCCCGCCGTCGCCGCCAGCGCGCTGCTGTCCGCGCTTGCACTTGGTGCGCACGCGATCGATCGGCTCGCCGAGGCGACCGCCGTCCCGCTCGTCCCGCCCTCGGTGAAGGCCGTCCGCGAGGCCCTGAGCCGGGTGGGTGGCACTGCGAAGACCACCGGCGCAGGTGGCGGAGATATCGCGGTCGCCGTGATGCCCGCCACGGAAGATGTAACCCTGGCCAGGCGTTACGTCATCGAAGCGGGGTGTCAGCCGCTGCCTCTGACCGTCGACAAGACCGGCGTGGACTTGCAGGCCGACGCACAGTAGAAACGTCCATCCCCGTGTCGTCCCGTCTCCCCGGCTTTTACCGTCTCGGCGTCGCCGAGCGCCGCCGCCGCGTCCTCGCAGCCTCGGGGCTGCCCGAAGGCCGGTTCACTGCCATCGATCCGGGGTCGCTGCCCCTCGACCTCGCCGACGGCATGATCGAGAACGTGCTCGGCACGTACGCGCTGCCGTTCGCGGTCGCAGTGAACTTCACGGTCGATGGCCGCGAGGCGCTCGTGCCGATGGCGTTACCGCAGACCGCATCCTCCGCCTGCTTCGCGAACGCCGCTCGCATGACGCGGCCGGGCGGCTTCACGACCGTCGCGTCCGCGCCGGTGATGATCGGCCAGATCCAGGTCACTCACGTCGATCAGGTCGAGGCGGGAGCCGCGGCCGTCCGCGAGCTGGCCGACAGCCTGCTCGACGACGCGCGCCGCCTGGTGCCGCGCCTCGCCGAGCGCGGCGGTGGTCCGGTCGGCCTCGACGTCCGGGTGCTCGCGAAGGACGGTCCCGATGGCGGCGTCCTCGTCGCCCACCTCCACGTCGACTGTCGCGACGCGATGGGCGCGAACCTCGTCAACACGCTGTGCGAGGCGCTCGCCGACCGCGTCGCGCGGATCGCCGGCGGCACGCCCGGCCTGCGCATCCTGTCGAACCTCACAGATGGCCGCACGATCACGGTGCGCTGCCGCGTCGAGGATGCCGCGCTCGCAACCGATGGCACCGGTGCCGAGGTCCGCGCCGCGATCGCCGCCGCCTCGCGGTTCGCCGAGCTCGATCCGTACCGCGCCGCGACCCACAACAAGGGCATCATGAACGGCGTCGACGCCGTGCTCGTCGCGTCCGGCCAGGACTGGCGCGCGGTCGAGGCCGGTGCCCACGCCTACGCCGCCCGCACCGGCGCCTATCGCCCGCTCGCGGTGTGGCGCGAGGACGGCACCGCGCTCACCGGCGAGCTGGTGATGCCGCTCGCGGTCGGCACCGTCGGCGGCGCGCTGCACAATCACGCCGCCGCCCGCCTCGCCCTCGAGCTCGCCGGCGTCGAGCACGCCGATCGGCTCGCCGCGCTCGCCGGCGCCGCCGGTCTCGCGACCAACCTCGCCGCCCTCCGCGCGCTCGCCACCGAAGGCATCCAGCGCGGCCACATGGCGCTGCACGCGCGCGGCCTCGCCCGGGCTGCGGGCGCGACCGGCGAGCTCGTCGACCGCGTCGCGGCCGAGCTCTCCGCCTGCGGCGAGTACAAGCCGGATCGTGCGCGCGAGGTCCTCGCGCGACTGAAGGAGTCCCCGTGATTCATCGCATCGGAGTTGTTCGCTCGCCCGCCCTCGCGGTCCCGCTGCCGCCCACGCTCGAGATCGAGGCCTGTTATCGCTACTGCGAGGCGCTGTGCCGCGCGAAGCACCACAACTATCCGGTCGGCTCGATGTTCGCGCGCTCGCACCTGCGCAAGCACATCTTCGCGCTGTTCGCGTTCGCGCGCGTCGCCGATGACTTCGCCGACGAGCCCGCGTACGAGGGCCGCCGCGCGCGCGAGCTCGATCGCTGGGAGGAGCAGCTCCACGACGCCTATCGCGGCCACGCCGAGCACCCCGTGTTTGTCGCGCTCGCCGACACCGTCAACAAGTTCGCGCTGCCGATCACCGAGTTCACCGAGCTGTTGTCCGGCTTCCGGACCGATCTCGAGCGCCTGCGCTACGCCACCTTCGACGAGCTGCTCTCCTACACGCGCCAGGCCGCCGAGCCGATCGGCCGCCTGCTGCTCTACATCGGCGGCTACCGCGCGCCCGAGCTGCACGCCTACGCCGAGAGCATGGCGACCGGCCTCGCGATCGCGCGCCTCGTCCAGGACGTCGCCGCCGACTGGTCGCGCGGCCGCGTCTACCTGCCGGCCGAGGACCTGCGCCACTTCGGCGTCACCGAGAACGACATCGCGATGCGCCGCACGGGCGCCGCCGTCGGCAACCTCGTCCGCTTCGAGGTCGCCCGCACCCGCGCGCTGTTCGAGCGCGCCCGCCCGCTCGTCGATGTCGTCGGCGCCGACCTCGCCGTCGAGCTCGCGCTGACGTGGCACGGCGGCATGCGCATCCTCGACAAGATCGAGCACGTCGGCAGCCGCCTGTTCGCGCGCCGCCCGCAGCTCAACGCGGCCGACAAGGCCATCGTCGTCGCCCGCGCGCTCGCGTGGCGCGGCGAGACGCTGCCGCCGCGCACGATGCACCTCGCCCAGCGCCTGCTCGCTCGTTAATAGAATTCAAGATCACGACAACCTCGACGAAGGTTCGGCACTCTGGCGGCTCGCTCCATGAGCTCGTCGACGGCAGTCATGACCGAGGATACCGCTGGTGCCAGTACGGCAGCATCCTGTGCCCGGGACCTCCGGCTCGGGCTACAATGAGTCATGGTCGCGCCCGCGCTAACCGTGGAAGGGATCGAGATCCCGTGGAGCGCGCAGACGCTCGAAGGCTTCCGCGCGTGGGTCGAGACTCTCGACGAGCGTGGTCCGAGAGTGTCATTCGCACGTGGCAAGCTGCACGTCGAGATGAGCCCGCAGAGCTACGACACCCACGAGCCGCTGGTGCATGCGATCAACGTGCGCCTTAGCACGCTCGCGCGCGATCTGGATCTCGGGCGTTACTTCTTGCCGCCGAGCTGGTTCACTCACGAGGCGAGCGAGCTGTCGACCGAGCCGGATGGCTTCTTCGCTTCCTGGGCATCGCTCGAAGCCGGGCGGCTGCGGATCAACCCGGACCGTGCGACCGAGGCGCTCGGCAGACCCGACATGGCTCTGGAGGTCGTCAGCAAGTCGTCGCGGCGCAAGGATCTCGTCGAGCACGTCACCGACTACGCCGCAGCGGGCATCCGCGAGTACTGGATCGCAGACGCGTGCGCCGACACGCCGGTGTTTCGCATCCTCGTCGTCGGTCCAGACGGTGACTACGCAGACTCCGCGCCCGACGCCGACGGCTGGGTGAGCTCACCGCTATTTCAGCGGTCGTTTCGTGTGCGGCGCCTGCCGGTACGCGCCGGGTTCCCCGACTTCGCGCTCGACGTCCGCTGACCAGGAGCTCGCCGACAATACCGATCAGCGCGCGCCCGGGACCTCGTAGATACTGATCGGCCCGCCCCCGAGCTTCCAGCCCTCGCGCAGGAGCCAGCTCTCGGGCCGCGCGACCGGCAGCGGCTCGTGATCAGCCGGAACGATCCAGTTGTAGGCCTCGGCCCAGCCGGCGAAGCTGATCGCGCTCGAGTACTTGTCGACGCGCCACTCCTTGGCGTATGGCGCGCGGTCCTCCTTGTGCTTGCGCCAGTTGTTGAGCACGTAGCTCAGCGTATGCCGGGCGTGCGTCGGCGTCGTCACGATCTCGGCGTGGTAGCGGTCGGCGAACACCGGGCCGCGACGCGGGCGGCCATCGTCGTCGAGTGTGACCCGGTTCAGGCGGCGCGCCGCGGAGATCTGGAATGCCTGCATGCCGCGCGCGAGCGCCAGCTTCGAGCCGGCCTCGAGCACGAGGTGCACGTGGTTGCCCTGGATGCTGACGTGCACGATCCGAAAGTCGTTCCGCGCGAGCACGACCCGCATCGCCCTGCGAATCGCGCGGTAGGCATCGAGGCGGCGCAGCCGGCGCACGTACGGCGCGACGCGCAG
>DAIRFU010000436.1:0-6206 GCA_036794935.1 Kofleriaceae bacterium
GCGCGGCGCACGACGGCCTGCACCGAGTACGGGATCGAGTCCGGCATCGGCGGCACCTGACCGTGCAGGTGCATCTGGATCACCGTCATCGCGTTGTCGTCGTTGTACGGCACGTTGCCGGTGAGCATCTCGAACGCGAGGATGCCGAGCGCGTACAGATCGCTGCGCGCGTCGAGTGGCATGCCGCGCCCTTGCTCGGGAGACATGTACTGGGGCGTGCCGAACACGACGCCGGCCTGCGTCTTCATGCGGTCGCCCTCGAGCAGCTTCGCGACCGAGAAGTCGAGCAGCTTCACGAAGTCGGGTGAGCCCGCCATGTTGAGCAGGAACACGTTATCCGGCTTGATATCGCGGTGGATGATGCCGATCGAGTGCGCCTCGGCGAGCGACGCGCAGCACTGGATCAGGATCTTGATCACGCGCTGCGGTGCGATCGGTCCGCGCTGCAACGCATCGCGCAGCGACATCCCGTCGAGGAACTCCATCGTCATGAACAGCCGGCCATCTTGCGTCTGGCCGAAGTCGAACATGCGGATCGTGTTCGGGTGCTGAAGGCGCGAGCACGCCTTCGCTTCGTTGTAGAAGCGCTGCACCCACGTCTGATCGCCAGCCATCTGCTGGTTCAGCATCTTGAGCGCGATGATGCGGTCGATCGAGATCTGGCGCGCCTTGTACACGACGCCCATACCGCCTTCACCGATGCGCGCCTGGATCTCGTAGCGGCCGTCGATGACCTTGCCGACGAAGGGATCCTGGGTCACGGGGGGCTCAACCTCACGCGCTGGTTGGACGAGACCTGATCGGTCGTGAGCTTGACGCGGCCGATCGCCTGGCGCTTGCCGACGCGGCTCACCTTGAACTTGCCACCGGGGAGCGGCGTATCGGAGCTCCCGCGCAGGACCTCACCGGTCCAGCCCGATTGCACGTTTCTCTCGCTGCCGACGTCGAGCGTGATCACGGTATCGCTGCCCTCGACCTTGTACCTCAGCACGTGCGCGACGACCGGCTCGGGCTTCTCGTTGCACTTGGGATTCTCGGGGTTGGGGTGTGCCTTGTCGCATGCCGGGAAGTTCGCGGCGACATTGGCCATGCACGCCGTCGAGCGGCTCGTCGGCGGGTTCGGGCAGACCTTCCCCCAGCAGGCCGGATTCGTCGGATCGGGCACCCCGACACATTGATCCCGGCAAGCCGGCCAGCCCTTCGGCGCCGCGTCGGTGCACACCGTGCGGCACGCCGGGTTCTTGACGTCGAAGCTGAACTCGTCGCATGTCGCCTCGGGCTCGGGCACGGCGGCGAGCCGTGGCGGATCGGGGATGTCGACCTTGGTGAGATCGACGTTGATCGCGCCACCGCCCTCCTTGAAGTCGAGCTTGAGCTTGTACTTGCCGGCATCGCCGCGGCCGACCGCGTAGACCCGGATGAGGTACTTGCCCTTCGCGCCATCGACCGAGGCCGTGCGCACGCGCGAGCGGCTGCCCTTCTTGGCCTTCTTCGATTTGGCGACGCGATGATTCCACTCGTCGAACACGTCGAAGCCGAGCTGCAGGCCCGGCCGCGGCGGAAACCATTGCAGCTTGATCTCGAGCTCGCCGGTCTGCTTCTCCGGCAACTCGACGGTCTTCCAGTCGACGCGATCGCCGCCCGGGTACGTCACGATGCCGCTCGCCCGCCCCTCGCCGTTCTCCATCGAGATCGGCCGGGCCTCCTTGTACTTCCCATCGGGCCCCGTCGCCTTGTCCTGGGCGACATGATGGGCACATGAAATCAGCGCTAGGGTCGCGACGACGACGGTCGCAGTCCCCGATTTCCCGAACATAACTGTGATGTTATGATCTCTACGGCGTCAAGACAACTGACGTGGAGCCTTTGATCTGGTCGGGTGTCGCCTTGACCACCGCGGTGCACGCGCGCTCGGTACACGTCTCGAGCGAGAACGCGCCCGCGCTGAGGCCGACGATCTTGCCCCCCATCCCGACCGCCGCTCCCTGGCCGGTGCCGACGCTGACCGTGATCTTGGTGCCACCGGAGACGACCCGCATGCCGATGATGCTTCCCTTGAGCTGGGTGGCCGGCGGCTTCGCCTCTTCCTTGACCGGCTCCCGGCGCGGCCCCTTGTGGACAACCGCCGGGCGCCGGCGCGTGGTCTGCGGAGTGTCGTCCTGCAGCGGCACCATCGGCAGGTCCGGCACGAACGCGACCTGATCGGGGAAGTCGCTGCGGCCCACGGACGCGACCGGCTTGAACGTCGCACGCAGCACGTAGTCAGCGGTGTCGAGCCGGCCCTGGAGGTACAGATGGACGTAGTACTTGCCGGGCTCGAGGTCCTTCAGTGACTTCGTCTTCGTCAGCTCGTTCGCGTCGTCGCCCTCCTCGAGGTCCGACCTCGCGATCGAGCGGAAGTCCGGATCGAGGATCTCGAAGCCGAGATCGAACTCGCCATCATCGTTCGGAGGCGTGATCTCGAGCTCGAGATCGAGCTGGCCGGCCTGATCGAGGTTCGCGACGTACCACGCGGCGCGCTTGTACCGGCGGTACGCCAGGTCGCCCTCCGCCTTGGCCTCGTGCTTGTCGTCGAACTTGAGGGTCTTCGCCTTCTTCCATGGCTGTGGGTTCTTGCCCTTGTACCCGTCGTGCATCGGCACTTGCGTGCCCGCACAAGCAGTGACAATAAGCAACACCAATACCGAGAGCCGTCCCATGGCGGCGAACGATAGCACGTGGCAGATGGTGACCGTGAAGCCCTGGATCCTGCTCGTCCTCCTCGCCGCGTGCGACCAGGGGCGCGTCGCGACTGACACCGATGCACCCCAGGTGTTCCACCAGCTGTGCGCGACCTGTCACGGCCCGAAGGGCAAGCCGACCGAGTCCATGGTGGCGCGGCTCAACGTTCGCGACCTGACGGCGCCCGAGCTGCGCGCGCGGATCACGCCTGCTCTCGTCGAGCACCAGATCCGCCACGGCTCCGAGAACAAGCTGATGCCGAGCTTCGAGCACGCGATGAGCGACGAGCAGATCAAGGCGCTCGCCGCCTACGTGGCCTCGCCCGAGTTCCTCCAGCAGTAGCGGCTACAGCGCAGGTACCGTGGTGGTCGCCATCTGGACCGGCGTCACCGGCCGGGCCCGGGCCAGATCGACGAACTTCGATCCCGCCGGTGTCGCCGAGGCCTCGATCGCGTCGACGATGTGCGGCGCCAGCGCCTCGTAGAGCAGCTCGATCTCGATCGTCGTGCCCGCCGGTGCATCGAACCGATACGTCACGTCGTCAGCGCCAGGCACGAAGCTCGCGTCCGCACCGACGCCGACGATCGCGGTGCGCACCGCGTCGTTGCCCGTCGGCGCGTAGCCCTTCGGCAGGATGCGATCGTCCTTGCCGTAGCGGCGCGCGTTCAGCGTGCGATGCGTGGGCTGGCCGGCCGCGTCGACGAGCGTGGCCTCCCAGATCTGCGCCTCGCCGGGCGCGCTCACGACATCGCGATGCGGCTGTGCGGCCAGCGGCTTGCCGGCGCCGTCGACGATCGCGCCGAGCGCGTCGACCGCGCCCGACTCGAACACGACCTGACCGCCGGACCGCGCGGTGACGTGGAGCCAGACGCGACGCGTCGGATAGCCGGTCGGCAGCTTGTGGCCGGTCAGGTTCTCGACCCGGACGGTGGCGACGACGGTGCCGCCCTCGCGATGCGCGTCGGGCACGGTGACGCGCGCCGCGGTCGTCAGGTGTGCGTCGTCGCGCGCGGCGCTCGCGAGAAACTCGCTCGCAGCGATGCCGGCGCCCGACCACTCGATCGCGTCGGCGAGCAAGGTCAGCACGTACGAGTTGCCACCGACGAACATGTGACGGCCGACCGGCTGGCGCGGCGCGAGCCCCGCCGGGAAGCTCGCGATCGGCGTCGAGATCGCGCGGCCCTCCTCGTCGACGCTGGGCACGTGACAGCTCTGGCAGGGCCGGTCCGCCGCGAACTCCGACGCGCGCCACTCGAGGTACGTCGCCTGCTCGACGACCTCGCCGGTCGACGTCGGCACGATCACGGTGTGACAGCTGGCGCACAGCGACGCCGACATGATGTGCGCGCCATACGTCGGTGTGTAGTTGACGATCAGCATCATCGGCGACGCCATCGGGTTCGTGTACGGGCCGAAGATCTCGCGCTGGTAGTCGGTCGAGAACCCGCCGGTGAACCCGGAGTCGCCCTCGATGCTCGACTCGCTGATCTGATGACACAGCGTGCACGTCACGCCGCCGCGCGCGAGCAGCGCCGCATCCGAGGTGCCGGTCGTGAGATCCGCGAACGTGAGATGACTGCTGCTCCCCAGCTCCTCGGCGCCGGCCGGGCCGTGGCAGCGCGTACACAGCTTCTCGGTATCCTCGGCCCCCGCCGGATCGCGCGCGAGCTCGTCGGCGAACACCGCGAGGTAGTACGGATCGCGCGCCGCGTTCGCCATCAGCGACGAGCGCCACAGCAGCACCGGCGACACGTTGGCACCGGTCTCGTCGTGGAGCACGGGCGTGTCATCGGCGACGAGGTGACATTGCGCGCACGCCTCGGCGTCGCGAAAGCGTTCGGTGTCGACCGGCGCCGGCGGTGGCAGCGGACCGAGCGGCGCGGGTCGCTCGGTGACCGGATCGGAGACGGAACAAGCGGCTGCCACGAACAACAAGGCGAGACGCATCGCCCTCGATGCTAACGACTTCGCCGCGCAGCGTGCGCGTGCAATCTCTGCAAAGCGTGCGCAGAACCCGCGCTGCGACGATATGCCGCTGTGCGCGCCGCGCGGCGTTACTTCGCGACGGCCGCGCGCTCGAGCGCGAGTGCCATGTCGCGGTAGCGGCCGAGCCGCGCGTACACGCGCGCGAGCCCCGACGCGACCCGCGCCTCGAAGCCGGGTGTCTGCGCGGCCGCGTTGAACGCGTCCTCGGCGCCGAAGAAGTCACCGCCGAGCACGAGCACGTCGCCGAGCGTCGCGTGCATCGCCGCTGCCGACACGCGCGAGGCGGCTCGGGAAATCCCGGAGCGCAGCACCGACGCTCCGCGCGGCGCATCGCCCGCCTTCGCGAGCGCGACGGCGTACGCGCAGATCGCGTTGCCAAACCCCGGTGCGAGCTGGAGCGCGCTCGCGAGCTCTTGCTGCGCGGTCTCGAGATCGCCGCTGTCGAGCGCCTGCTTGCCGCGCTCGTAGTAGCGCCGCGCGGGTGTCGACACTAGTCGAGCTCCAGCAGCGAGAACCGCGAGGACGCGTCGTCGCCGCCTTCCGGCTTGTCGGCGTCGGGCTGCGCCGGGCTCTGCGCCGGTGGCTGGCCCGCGGCAGGCGCGGCCGGCTGCGGCGGCGGTGCCCCCGCCGCATCGCCCTGCGGTCGGCCTCGCACCGAGAGCCCGCGCGCGGGCGGCGGCGCGGCGCCCGGTGCGGCTTGCGGCGTCGGCGGCCTCTGCTGCAGCGTGGTCTCGACGACGCGCACGCCCGCGGCGGGACGCGGGAGCTCCGCGGCGGGTGCGAGCGGCTGGCGCGTCGCCGACAGCGGCTGCATGACGCCACCGACGCGCACGCTGACCTGATCGCCGTCGACCGCGAACATCGCGAGCTCGGGATGATCGAGGCGCGTCTGCAGCGCGGCGACGAGCTGCGCGAACGACAGGCCCTGCAGATCGGCGAGCGTCTCGGCCTGATGGACGAGCATCGGCGGCGGCCCCTCGACCACGTACTCCTTGACCACGAACGTGAGGATGTCGAGGAGGGTCTCGCGATCCATCTCGCCGAACGCCTCCTTGACGTTGGCAGCGAGCTCGCGCAAATCAGGACGAGAAGGCATGACGACTCCTAGAACGTAGCTCCGTCGAGATCGGCGCCGGTCGTGTCGCAGCCGACCAGCCGCGCGCCGGCGAGGTCCGCGCTGCACAGGTTGACACCGCGCAGGTCGCAGCGCACGAGCACCGCGCCGCGCAGCGTCGCGCCATAGAGGTTCGCGCGCTTGAAGTCCACGTCGAACAACGTCGCGCCGGACCAGTCGGTGCGCGACAGCGACACCGTCGCGTGCTCGTAGCCCTCGAACACGCACGACAGCAGCACCGCGCCCGCGAAGTCGGCCGAGTACAGCTCGCTCTCGCGAAACGTGGTGTTCTGGATCCGCGCGCGGTGCAAGCGGACGCGCGCCATCCGCACCGGGCCGAAATCGCACCGCAGGATCTGGGCGCCGCTGAGATCGAGCTCGGTGA
>DAIRFU010000437.1:0-6191 GCA_036794935.1 Kofleriaceae bacterium
GACGTCCAGTCCGACACCCTCGCGCAGGGCTACGGCTCGCTGGGCCTCATGACGTCCGTCCTCATGACCCCGGACGGCAAGACCGTCGAGGCCGAGGCCGCGCACGGCACGGTGACCCGCCACTTCCGCGAGCACCAGAAGGGCAAGCCGACGTCGACGAACCCGATCGCCTCGATCTTCGCGTGGACGCAGGGCCTCAAGTACCGTGGCCAGTTCGACGGCACGCCCGACGTCGTGAAGTTCGCCGACGCGCTCGAGCGGGTGTGCGTCGAGACCGTCGAGTCCGGCAAGATGACGAAGGACCTCGCGATGCTCGTCGGTCCGGAGCAGAAGTGGCTGACGACCGAGCAGTTCCTCGACGCGCTCGACGCCAACCTCAAGACGAAGGTGGCCGCCTGGTGAGTGTGCGTGCGCGCGCGATCGCGTGATCGCGCGCACGCGGATTGCGTCAGGCGCGAATCACGCGCCTAACAACTTCTGGCGCTCGCGTTTGAGCACTGCTCAAGCGCTGGCCATTCGCGCCTCCCGCTCACAGGCTTGTCGGTGGCCGAGAGGGGAAGCGTGACCGAGACGCAAAGCAAACCGAGTGAGCAGACTGCCGCGCCCGTCGTGCGCGCAACCGAGCCCGCGAGCGCCGCTCCGTTCGCGCCGCCGGCGATCACCGCGAGTGCCGCTCCGAACGCGCACGCGGCCGTGATCGCCTGCCCGATCTGTGGCGGCCCGGTCGACGTCCGGAGCCGCCACGTCGCGGTGTTCGGCGGCGCCGTGCGCGTCTATTGTTCCGAGGCGTGCCTCCACGCGCGCGACGCGCTGCCCGCGGACACCGACGCGATCGAGCTCGCGCAAGCGCCGCGCCGCCGCCGCGTCCGCTGGCTCGTCGCCGTGCTCGCCATCGCCGGCGTGGCCGGCGTCGCGTTCGCGCTGCTGCACCACATGCGCGAGCTGCGCGAGGCCGGCCTCGTCCCACCCGCGCCGGCGATCGCGGTCGTCGAGACCGCCACGTTCTTCGCGGACGGCGATCCCGACGAGCTCGCTGGTCTCGAGGATCTCGACGATCCGGCGCGCGAGGCCGACACGCGGCTCGTCGCCGATCTGATGCACGATGCCTGGATCCATCCGCTCGCCGGTCCGAGGCGCCGGATGCCGCGCAATCACACCGGCGCCTTCGGTGCCGCGCGCGCGGGTGACCGGCCGCCGGAGTGCGCCTCCGGCCACTGCGGCGTCGACGTCGGCAATCACTGGGGCGAGCCGGTCTACGCGGTGCACGATGGCGTCGTGAACTTCGTCAACCGCGGCCCGAACGAGGAGCGCGGCGGCGTGTTCGTGCGCATCGCGCATCGCGGCGGCACGCTGTTCAGCTGGTACTTCCACCTCGCCGCGGTGCCGCGGTCGATCCATCCCGGCGTGCATGTCCGTGCCGGCCAGATGATCGGCCTGCTCGGCGACACGGGCATCAAGCACTCGGCGCCGCACCTGCACTTCGCGTTGTCGGTGAAGCCATCGAAGCACGCGAGCGAGCACTACCTGGATCCCGAGCCGCTGATCGCGATCTGGCCGCTGTGGATTCCCAACGAGAGCCACACCGGCGGCACGCTCGCGACCGCCGAGCCCGGCGTGCCCGTGCGTACGAGCGGGCGCACGCGCGACAGGCGAGGCGCCGCGCACGTCCGCGGGCGGGGCCCGCGCGGGAGCGGCGCCGCGTCCGCGAGCAAGGCGAATGTCAGCGTCGCGACGGGGGCCGCCAGCGCGGCCATCGCAGCTCCGCAACCCGAGGCGGCCGTCGCGCCCCCCGTGACATCCGCGACGGCCGCCGCTCCATCCCCGATGCCGGCGGCGGCGGACGTGCCGCGCGCCGCTCGTACGAACTAACTCGAGCTCGCCCGCAACGCGCGGAGCAGGTGCACTCCCATCGCCGCGACGAGATCGGTTCAGACGCCATCGAGCGCTCGATCGATCTCGTCGAGGGCGGTGAGCGCCGCGCGGCGCGCATCTGGCGACGCGAGTGCCTCGTTGATCCGGAGCCGGCGATAGCGCTGCCACAGCTCGTCCGGCGCGCCGCGCAGCGCCTCGCCAACCGCGATGTAGCGTGCGGCGAGTACTGCGGACGAGACGTCACCGTCTGCGTCAGCGGCGTGCTCGGCGCCAACATCGCGGTCGCGCTCGGTGGTCGTGACCGGGACCATGCGCTTGGCATTCGTGACCGCGGGGATGCGCTCGGCGGTGGTCGCGGGCTCCGCCCGCTCGCGTGTCACGATCGGCGGTGATTCGTGCGCGATGCCAACCACGTCGACCGCGAGCTCGTCCGCGCACGCCGCGATCTCGATCGCCGGCGCACGCGCGGCGCCGGGCGCGTCCGGCCCATCGAACCTGCCCACGCGGCCGGCAAACGCCGCCACCAGCGCGAGCACCAGCACGACCGCGATCGCCCACGTGACCGCGAGCCGCGCGATGCTGCGCCTCCGCGCGCCGCTGTCGGTCGCGGCGGGTGAGGTGACCGCGTGTGGGGACCGTTCGTCGGTCGTGGCCGGCGGAAACGCGGTCAACGGTCGCGTCGGCAGCGTGTCGCGGCGATCGGCGACCGGCGCATCGGCGCGCGGTACGGCGGGTGCGTGCGGCATGGCGGCGGCCAGGTGCTGCATCGGCTCGGGCTCGATCGGCTCCGGCACGCCGTCCTCGTGACCGGCACCTTGGCGATCGAGCTCGTCGAGAGCGTCGAGCGCCTGCTGCGCGCTCTGAAAGCGAGCCGCGCGCTCGCGCGCCATCAGCGTGCGCGCGAAGGCCTCGAGACCAGGATCGACGACGCATCCGGTGCGCTCCGCGATCGGCGGCGGGTCCTCGGTCAGGTTCCGCATCATGACGTCGAGACCCTCGCCGCAAAACGGCGGCGCGCCGGCGAGCAGCTCGTAGACGATCACGCCGAGCGCGAACAGGTCCGCGCGGCCATCGACCGCTTCGCCGCGCGCCTGCTCGGGCGCCATGTACATCGGCGTGCCGAGCACGAGCCCTTCGCTGGTCAGCCGGCGGCCATCGCCACTGTCGTCGGGCTCGCGCAGCACCGCGATCCCGAAGTCGACGATGCGCGCGACCTCGAGGCCCTCGCGCGTGGTTTCGACGAGCACGTTTTCGGGCTTGAGGTCGCGGTGCACGAGCCCGAGGCGGTGGGCGTGATCGAGGCCGGCCAGGAGCTGGCGCATCAGCGCGATGACGCGGGTGCGAGGCTGCGGCGCCGTGACGAGGTCGGCGAGTGGGCGGCCGGGCGCGTGCTCGAGCACCATCAGCTGCTTGCCGTCGTCGGTCGTGCCGAGATCGATGACCGCGACGAGGTTCTGGTGATCGAGCTTCGCGGCGATGCGCGCCTCGCGCTCGAAGCGCTCGACCATGGCCGGATCGCGCAGCAGATGATCGTGCATCACCTTGATCGCGACGGTGCGACCGACCTTGACGTGCCGGCCGCGGTACACGGTGCCCATCGCACCGGCACCGAGCTCGGCCTCGATGCGATAGCGCTCGAGCGCGATCGAGCCGATGAATGGTAGGTGCTCCGCTCGTTCCCTCACGAACGGGCAGAGTTGCAACGCGCGTACGAGGCCGATCGCGTCGAGCCTTCACCACCTCGCGGTGGTCGAACCGCGAGGTTTCGCGCGGGTAGCGCGGGCGCGAACGTCAGTCTCCGTCGAGAGCCTGGCTGCGAACGCGCCTATGCGTGAGGCGGCCTTACGGTCGCCTCGGCGGCCGGCTGGTTAGCCCAGGATGCCGCGGGCGATCTTCATGAGATCGGTGTTCGCCGCGACGGACTTCTGGAACGCGTCCTTCTCGGCGGCCGACAGCTCGATCTCGTACACGGCCTCGGCGCCCTTCGCGCTGAGCTTGACCGGCACGCCGACGAACGCGCCCTTGACGCCGAACTCGCCATCGAGCTCGACCGAGCACGGCAGGACGCGGCCCTGGTTGCGGATGATCGCCTCGATCATCAGCGAGGTGCCCGCGCCGGGCGCGAGCCACGCCGACGTGCCGATGAGGCCGGTCAGCGTCGCGCCACCCTTCTTCGTGGCCTCGACGACCTCGGCGAGCTTCTCGGGCGACAGGAACTTCGAGACCGGCACGTTGCCGATCGTCGCGTTCGACGTGATCGGCACCATGTCCTTGTCGGTGTGCGCACCGAGCACGATCGCGTGGACGTCCTCGACGCTGACGCCGGCGGCGATCGCGAGGTTCGTGCGGAAGCGCGCGCTGTCGAGCACGCCGGCCGAGCCGACCACGCGCTCGCGCGGGAAGCCGGTGACCTGCTTGGCGACGAACACCATCGCGTCGAGCGGGTTCGACACGACGATCAGCACGGCGTCCGGAGCGTGCTTCTTCACGTCGGTGCAGATGCCCTTCACGATCCCGGCATTGACGCCGATCAGCTCCTCGCGCGACTGACCCGGCTTGCGCGGCACGCCCGCCGTCATCACGACGACATCCGCGCCCGCCATCGCCTCGGCCTTGTCGGTCGCGATGAAGCTCGTGTTGTTGAAGCCTTCCCACGGGCTGCACTGCGTGAGGTCCATGGCGCGGCCTCTCGCCGGGTCGGCCTTGATGTCGATGAGGACGAGGTCGCCGAGCTCCTTCTGGGCTGCCCATTGCGCGACACTTGCACCGACGTTGCCGCCGGCGCCGACGATTGCGATCTTCGGACGCTTGATCATGGTGCTCGTGTCATATCGCTGCGGACCAAACCTCGCAAGGCGCCGCCCGGCTTGATGCGACGGGGTGCGACGGGGTTGCGACGAGAAATTTCCTCGGCGCATCACCTCTTGCGAGCAGGTTTTGGCGTGGAGCGGCCCAGCGTGCGTGGTACGACGCGAACCAGGAGGCCCCCGATGAGGTACGTGCTCTGTGCGGTGGTAGTTGCGGCGTTCGCGGCGCCCGTGTTCGCAGACGTCGATCCAGCGATCGTCGATGCGGTGAAGAAGGTGAAGCCCTCGGACTACCCGAGCGCGAACGCGGTCACCATCATCAGCTCGCAGCAGGTCGTCTATCAGCCCGACGGCCAGTTCACGAACACGATGCACGCCGCGCAGCTCGTGCTGACGAACGAGGGCACGAAGCAGGCGGCGAGCCGATCGCTCTACTACACGAAGGACGCCGAGAAGATGGAGGTCCTGTCGGCGCAGGTGATCAAGCACGACGGCACTGTCGTGAAGGTCCCGGCGAAGGACATCGAGGACACCGAGCAGTCCGGCGAGATGAACATCTACGATCCGCAGGGCCGCGCCGTGAAGGTCACGTTCGCGAACCTCGCGGTGGGCGACGCCGTCGACGTCACGTACCGGCTCACCCGCCTGTTACCGACGCGCGTCGGCTACTTCAACGACATCTTCGCGTTCCAGTCGACCGAGCCGGTCCTGTCGGCGAGCTACAGCGTCGACGGGCCCGCGAAGCTGCCGCTCACCGCGCACGTCTATCACCCGGAGCGGACGACGAAGATCGCGACGGCAAAGACGAAGGCAGGCGACCGCATCCTCTACAAGTGGTCGGTCAAGAACGTCGGCCAGCTCGTGCCCGAGCCCGGCATGAACTACACGACCGAGGTGCCGATGCTCGTCGTCACCACCGATCCGAGCTGGCAGCACTTCTCGAAGTGGTGGGCCGAGCTCACCGAGCCCAAGCTGAAGGCGACGCCCGAGATCAAGGCGAAGGTCGCCGAGCTGACGAAGGGCGCGAAGACGGACGCCGAGAAGCTGCGCAAGCTCTATGACTTCGTCGCGCAGGACATCCGCTACCGTGGCCTCGGCGTCGGCCCGCGCACCGGCTACACGCCGCGCGAGGCGCAGGAGACGTTCACCTCACGCTGGGGCGTGTGCCGCGACGTCTCGATCCTGCTGACGTCGATGCTGCGCGAGAGCGGCATCGAGGCCTATCCGGTGCTGACGAACGCCGGCGACCCGGTGCTCGACAAGATCGCCTACGACGGCTTCAACCACGCGATCGTCGCGGTCAAGCAGAAGGGCGGCTGGCTCTACGTCGATCCGACCGCGAAGAACAACAACGCGCTGCTGCCCGGCAACGAGGCCGAGCAGAACACGCTGGTGGCGACGCTCGAGGGCGAGCGGCTGTCGAAGATTCCGGCCGCCGATCCGAGCGTCAACCTCGGTCACGCGATCGCGAACACGACGATCGCCGCGGACGGCTCGATGACGTCGAAGATC
>DAIRFU010000438.1:0-6159 GCA_036794935.1 Kofleriaceae bacterium
CGCCGAGCGCGACGCGATCTTTGGTCGGTACTTCCAGGTCGAACGGCGGCGTGCCTCGGCTCGCGCCAACCGCGGGCTCGGCCTCTACTTCTGCAAGCTCGCCGTCGAGGCGCACGGCGGCACGATCCGGGTCGAGGAGCGCGATGACCTGGGAGCGGTATTCGTGGTCACGCTACCGCGGGCATAGGCCATGGCGACCCCAAGCTCGCGGCTGCACGGACTGCTCGCCGAGCGCGGTGACATCCTGCGCTTCGCGATCACGCTCGCGATCATTGTCGCGGTCATCGCCCACGCGCAGGCCGACCGTGGCCTGACCTGGGAGCCGCTCGCGCTGTCGCTGCGCGTCGCGCTCGTCTCGACGCTGCTCACGCTCGTGATGGGCATCGCGCTCGCGCTGCTGCTCCACTGGCGCCGGCTGCCGGCGCGCGACTTCCTCGACGCGCTGAGCTCGGTGCCGCTCGTGCTGCCCCCGACCGTGCTCGGCTTCTACCTCATCGTCTCGCTCGGCCCGGAGAGCACGATCGGCAGCACCTGGCAGAGCGTGTTCGGCTCGCCCCTCATCTTCACGTTCAAGGCCGCGGTGATCGCGGCGTCGATCGGCTCGCTGCCGCTCGTCGTGCGCTCGGTCCGGGTCGGCCTCGAGTCCGTCGATCCGAACCTGATCGCGGCGGCGCGCACGCTCGGCGCCGGACCGGCGCGCGTGTTCGTCACCGTCGTCCTGCCGCTCGCCGCGCCCGGGCTCGTCGCCGGCGCGATGCTCGGGTTCGCCCGCGCGCTCGGCGACTACGGCGCGACCATGATGTTCGCCGGCGCCCGGATCGACGGCACGCCGACGGCGTCGATCGCGGTCATGGATTTTCTGTACGCCAACCACGAGCACGAGGCCCAGCAGATGGGCTTCGTGATGACCGTCGTGGGTGTCGGCATGCTCTACCTCGCGAACCGGCTGACGCGCCGGATGCACCCGAACCGTGGCTGAGCTGGTTGCTCATATCGCGCTCGCCCGGTCGAGCGAGTTCGCGCTCGACGTCGAGCTCGTGTGCCCGCATGGCATCACCTGCATCATGGGGCCGTCCGGATCCGGCAAGAGCACGATCCTCGCCGTGCTCGCCGGCCTCCAGGTTCCCGACCGCGGCCGCATCGCCGTCGGCGAGCACGTGTGGCTCGACCGCGACCAGGGCATCGTCGTGCCGGTCCATCGCCGGCGCCTCTCGTACGTGTTCCAGGGCCTCGCGCTGTTCCCGCACATGAGCGCGCAGCGCAACGTCGAGTACGGCATGCACGCGACACCGCGCGCCGACCGGCCGGCGAAGGCAAGAGCGCTGCTCGACCGGCTGGGCGTCGGCCACCTCGCGAGGCGCCGGCCGCGCACGTTCTCCGGCGGCGAGGCCCAGCGTGTCGCGCTCGCCCGCGCGCTCGCCCGCTCGCCCGAGCTCGTGCTGCTCGACGAGCCGTTCTCGGCGCTCGACCGCGATCTCCGCGCGCAGCTGACCTCCGTCGTCCGCGAGCTGTCTCGCGAGCTCTCCGTACCGATCGTGCACGTCACCCACTCGGTGGCCGAGGCGCGCCTGCTCGCCGATCAGATCGTCCGGCTCGAGAAGGGCCGCGTCGTCGCGCGGGGCACGCCCGACGAGGTGCTCGCCGGCGTCACCTCGCTCGAGGAGTGACCCGCTCGGAGGCGCCGGAGGCCTCTCATGAGCTGATTGCTCAGCTCGAGCCGCAGGGGGATCCGCTTCCACCGTATCTGGAGCTAAGTCCCAGCACGATTCCGCAGCCCTGAAGATCCGGGCGCCGCCGCACCCGCGCTACTCGTTCTTCAGCGTGATCGGACCGGGCTCGTCGCCGAGGCAGCCGTTGACGTACGCGCGCGCAGCGCGGTCGGCGAGCGCGGCCCGGGCGCCGCACGTCACGCGATCGATGCAGCGGCCGAGCAGCCGATCGTGCGTGTAGTCGATGTCGAGCTCGAGCGCCTCGAGCGCGGCGGTGCCGAGGATGCCGTCGACCTCGGGCCGATCGGGCCGCAGCTCGGTGCGCAGCGCCTGCAGCGCGCGCTCGTCATCGGGGACGACGAGCACCGGGATGCCGGCGGCCGGCTGGAGCTCGATCATCGCGGGGACGCCGCAGAACGTCGCATCGTCGGTGCACGGGCAGTCGTCGTTCGCCTTGCAGTCGCGTGTGGCGAGCAGGTGCGACGCCCACATCTGGCGGCACGGCGCGCGCGGGTTACTGCCCGAGTTGCCGACCAGCGCGATGCTCGGCAGCGTGGTTCGGCCGCCGACGACGGGGCCCGACGGCAGGAACACGGTGTCCTGGGGCAGCGCCTCGCGCGGGGGCAGCGTGGCGTCGAGCTGCCGGTAGCGCTCGTAGGCGGTGGCGGTGAGCAGCGAGGGTCCGATCGCGGTCGACAGCACGAGCAGCACGTCCACGCCGCGCGCGCTCTGCGCGAGCAGCCGGTCGGGGTTCGGCGCGATGCAGGTGTCGATCGCGATCCGCCAGTTCGTGAAGCCGACCTCGGTGCCGCCGACCAGGAGCGTGCCGCCGCCGCGGAACGGCGAGGGCAGGACGGCGTCGCACGAGCGGGCGCGGCGCTGCTCGCTGCCGGCGATGTCGGGCAGCACGAAGATCTGGTCGTCGGCCAGGCGCAGGCGCAGCGCGTCGCCGGCGAACGCGTTCAGGCCGATCAACGCGTCGAACAGACGCGGCGCGGCCACGCTGCCGACGTGGCACTCGGGCTCGTCACACGGGTGCAGCGCGACGACCTGCTTGCCGACGAGCCGCGCGCGCGGCAGGGCGAGCTCGCCGCCGGGCATGCGCGCGCCGAGCAGCGTGAGATCGGCGGTGTCGACCGACGCCGGCACGTCGGGCCCGCGGTCGACGATCGTCAGCGGCGACAGCACGTCGAGCACCGCGACGCGATCGGAGGTGTGGCCCTCCTCGTGGACACCGACGATGATCGCGCCGCTCGTGTCCTCGATCAGGATCGGGAACGGATCGCCGGAGAACTCGTTGGTCTCGAAGCTGCTCGTCAGGTAGTTGCAACCGGCCAGCGCGAGCGCGCACAGGCAGCCGGCGAGGCGCATCACCACGGCAGCTCGCGGACGGTCGCGGTGCGGCCCTCGATCGTCACGCTGCCGCCGACGTCCCACACCGTGCGGTGGAGGTAGCCGAGCGCGAACGTCGTGCCGTCGCCGCCGCCGATCGACGACGTCAGCTCGCCGGCGTTCGCCTTGTTCGCGTGCTCGATCTTCGCGCCGCGCGCGAGCGGTGCGTCGCCCTCGATCACGAAGCCGCGCAGCGCGCGGGCGGCGTTGCCCTGCGCGTGGACCCGAAACACCGGCTCCTGCCCGACGTAGCAGCCCTTGGTGTAGTCGAGGAACTGCGCGAGCGGCGTCTCGAACGGGAAGTGGGCCTCGTCGACGTCGACGCCGTAGCGCAAGAAGCCGCCTCGGATCCGCATGCGCTCGGCGGCGTCCTCGGTCTCGGCGACGTCCCCGGCGCCTGCCGCGATCGGTGCGCGCCACGTGTCGACCGGCGTGTCCCAGACCTGGTGGGCCGGCCCGGTGATCGGCTCGAACGTGACGTCATCCATCACGGCGTAGCGCTCGAGCAGTGCGCGCGTCTTGTCGGCGATCGCCGTCTCGCAGGCGAGCAGGAGCTCGTCGCCGAGCTTCGCGAGATCGAACACGGTGAGGACGCGGCCCTTGGGGCTCAGGATCGCGCCCCAGGCGTGCGCGCCATCGGCCAGCCCTTCGATGTTGATCGTGGTGAGGCCCTGGAGGAACCGCTCGCGATCGCCGCCGGTGATGCGCAGGCGGCCCCAGCTACTACGGTCGATCTTCATACATTGCCTTCCCCGCGTGGCGGAGTGGATCCGCCGCGCTCCATTCTTGGCGTGCGGCCCGCGGCGCGCAGGCGCTCGGCGCGGCGAGATCCGGCCGCGGCATGGCGGCGCCGGTCATCGTCGGTGACGAGCTCGAGCGGCGGGATCGGCCGCGGCCGGCCGTTGCCGTCGATCGCGACGAACGTCAGGTACGCCTTCGTGACGTAGTGACGCTCGGCGGTGCGCATGTCCTCGGTCTCGACCCGACAGCCGACCTCCATCGAGGTCCGCGACGTGTAGTTGACCTTCGCCTGGAGCACGACGATCTCGCCGACCTTGACGGGCGACAGAAAGTCGAGCCGGTCGATCGACGCGGTGAGCACCGCACCTGACGCGTGGCGCATCGCCGCGACGCCGGCACAGACGTCGATCCACTGCATCATGATGCCGCCGAACATGACGCCGGCCACACCGTTGGTGTGCATCGGCATCACGATCTGCGTCATTACGCAGCGTGTTTGCTCGGGCGTCACGCCCGCAGCTTACTTCTTCTTCGGCTTTTCGGCGGGCTTCTTGTTCGCCTTCGCCGTCGCGATCTTCTTCTTGATGCGCGTCTTGAGCTTCTTCTGGCGCTTCTTGCGGCGCATCTTCCAGGTCTTCTTGTTGTCGTTCCGTCCCATAGCGGCGGACCTTATAACCTAAAATTGCGCGCGCGCGGCAAAGTAGAAGTGAATTCTTCCACGCGGGTCGTCGCCGAGCCGCGGCCGCAGAGGAATCGCGTACTCGAGGGCCCCGATGCCGAACGGGGTCAGGGCACGCAGGCCCATGCCGACGGAGGGCCGGATGTCGTCGAGCGTGGCCGTGCGCCACTGGTTCGTCAGCAGGCCCGCATCGGCGAACAGCGCGCCCGCGAACGTGACCGAGTCGAGCGCGCGCCAGATCTTGGCATAGCCGTCGAGGCTGCCGAGCGCGCGGATATTGCGGCTGGCCGGCAGCACGCGGATCTGGGTCACGTTGTCCAGCGGCGGCACCGGGACCTGGATGATCTCGGTCTCGAGCCGGTCGTCGGCATAGCCGCGCACCGTGCTGTCGCCGCCGGCGAAGTAGCGCTCGACCTCGGGTAGCAGCACCGCACCGCCGAGCGGGATGCCCTGGTCGTAGCGGGCGTCGGCGCGCAGCACGATATAGTCGCCGAGCAGCTGGAATCTCGACACCGAGGCGGAGAGCTTGATGAACGTGTCCTGGCCGAACAGGACGGGTGAGGCGAACGCTGCCGTGGCATCCGCGTGCCAGCCACCCTCGGGCGCCAGCGGGGAGAGCTGGCCCGTCCCATCGACGCGGTTCTCGTACTCGAACCGCAGCCCGAGCGAGCCCGTGCGCGTGGAGATCGCGACCTGGCTCTCGTCCATATCGGCGCCGATCGGGCGCAGCGCGTCGACGTTGCGGCTGCGGACCCGGAACTCGTAGACGGGCAGCCCGAGCGTGATGGCGCGCGCGGAGCGGGTCGCGGTGCGCTGCCAGTTCCACACCCAGGACAGCGCGACGCTGACACCCTGGGTCTTGAGCTCGCCGAAGCGCTCGGTGTCCTGGATGCGGTACAGGCCCGTCACGTCGATGCTCGGCTCGAGCCTGATCACCGACTTCGTGACGTACTGCGGGATCCGGAAGTGCGCCTCGAGCTCGCGGAGCTTCGTACCGTACGTGCCGGCGAGCTCGAAGCGCAGTCCGCGACCGAGGATGTTCGGAAAGATCGGGCGCAGCGTCCCGAACAGGCCATTGACCTGAGACAGACCCGCCTCGACGTTGATCTCGGCACGGTGGATGTAGCGCTCCTCGACGCGCACGACCGCGTTGATCACGTCGCTCGAGCACTGTGGGAGCTCCTCGCAGTCGAGGTCGGGCATGTCGAGGTTGACGGTCTCGAACAGGCCCATGTTGCGCAGGCGCCGCGCGCCCTCCGCCAGCCGGTCGCTCGTCAGCAGGTCGCCCTCGTCGAAGTCGAGCTGGTCGTAGATGACCGAGTTCCTGGTCCGGAAGTTGCCGCGGATCACGACCTTGCCGAGTCGCAGCCGATCGACGTTCTTGACCGTGTAGAGCGCCTGCATGCGCGACGGACCGATCGGGACCGGCGTGTAGTCGACGCGCGCGCGGGCACGGCCAGCCTTGAACAGCGCCTCGCGCAGGCGATCGCGGGTGGCCGCGACATCGTCGGCGCGGAACTTGAGGTCGGCGACGGTCGCCGCGCATTTGTGCCGGTCCGTCGGCAGCGCGATGCTCGGCTTGCCGAGCTGCTTCGCGAGCGCGCCGAGCGCCTCGGCGCACAGCGCGGCGGTCGGCTG
>DAIRFU010000038.1:0-18872 GCA_036794935.1 Kofleriaceae bacterium
CGCCACCGAGTTCGCCGATGCCGTACGCCGTCCGGATCCGAAGGATCCGCGCATCCACATCGAGCCGCTCGACGGCGACGCGTAGCGCTACTCCTTCGGGATCGCGTCGAGCTCCTGCCAGCGCGCGAACAGGCGCTCGACCTCACCGCGCGCGGTGTCGAGCGATGCGACGAGCGTGTGGACCTCGGTCGGCCGATCCTTGAACACGCTCGGATCGGACAGCGTCGCCTCGAGCGTGGCGACGTGCTGCTCGGCGGCGGTGATCGCTGCCTCGATCCCGGCCAGCTCGTGCCTCTCCTTGAACGTCAGCTTGCGCGGCGCCGGCGCCGACGTGCGTCTCGGCCGTGGCGCCTCTGCCTTGTCGGCCTTCACGACCGCCGTGCGTGCAGCGCGCCGCTCGGCGTAGAACGAGTAGCTGCCCTCCCAGAGCGTGACCACGCCGTCACCCTCGAACGCGAGGATCGCGGTCGCGACGCGGTCGAGGAACCAGCGATCGTGCGACACGATCAGCGCGCAGCCCGCGAACCCGAGCAGCCCCTCCTCGAGCGCGCCGAGCGTCGGCAGGTCGAGATCGTTCGTCGGCTCGTCGAGGACGAGCAGGTTGCCGCCGCGCCGGAGCAGCCGCGCGAGCTGGACGCGGTTGCGCTCGCCGCCCGAGAGCTGGCCGATCTTGGTGTCGGTGATCGCGTCGGGGAACGCGAGCATGCGCAGGAAGCTGCGTACGTGGACCTTGCCGTCCGGCAGCTCCA
The DNA here is from genome assembly GCA_036794935.1 of Kofleriaceae bacterium. Classification (GTDB taxonomy): domain Bacteria; phylum Myxococcota_A; class Polyangia; order Haliangiales; family Haliangiaceae; genus JABFXX01. The sequence continues at coordinate 750 of DAIRFU010000038.1, forward strand.
CCCAGTCGTAGCCGTCGCCGACCTCCTCGAGCACGGTGAGCTCGTCGCGCAGCTCGCTGCGCGCCTGCTCGAAGTATGCCGGCCGCGTGTTCGCGCCGACCACGACCTCGCCGCGATCCGGTGGCTCGAGCCCGAGAATGGTGCGGATCAGCGTCGTCTTGCCGGCACCGTTCGGGCCGACGATGCCGATCCGGTCGCCCGGCTTCATCACCAGCGACAGATCCTGGAACAGCACCTTGCCGCCGAGCTGCTTGGACACGTGCGAGAGCTCGACGATCGTGCCGCCGAGGCGCGGTCCCGACGGCAGCTTCAGCGTGAGCGGCGCGCCGCGCTTGTCGTCCTCTTCGGGCGCGGCTGCGACCGCGCTCGTGAATCGATCGATGCGCGCCTTGGCCTTCGTCGTGCGCGCCTTCGGGCGGCGCCGGATCCAGTCGATCTCGCGGCGCACGAACGACGCGCGCTGGTACTCGCCCTCGGCCTCGATGGCGAGCCGCTCGGCCTGCGCGAGCAAGAAGCTCTCGTAATCGCCCTCGTACGTGTACGCCTTGCCGCGATCGATCTCGATGATGCGTGTCGCGACGCGATCGAGAAAGTAGCGATCGTGCGTGACGACGATCAGCGCTCCGGGCCATCCCGCGAGTCGGGTCTCGAGCCACTCGATCGTGCGTGCGTCGAGGTGGTTCGTCGGCTCGTCGAGCGCGAGGACGTCCGGCTTGCCGAGCAGCGCGTGTGCGAGCGCGACGCGGCGACGCTCGCCGATCGAGAGCTGGCCGACGCGAGCGGTCAGCGGCGGCAGCTGGAGTGCGGCGGCCACCGTCTGCGTCTCGTGCTCGGCGACACCGTCGCGCGCGAGTGCGGTCGCGACGGTCTCCTCGAGCGGGAGTTGTGGCTCCTGCGCGACATACTCGAGCGCGAGGTCGCGCCGCCACGTGATCATCCCCTCGTCGGGCTCGAGTGCCGGGTCCGAGCTCGCGCTGGCGCCGTGCACCATCATCTTCAGCAGCGTCGACTTGCCGGCGCCGTTCGCGCCGATGAGACCGATCCGGTCGCGCTCGTGGACGGCGAATGACACGCCGGCCAGCACGCGGCGCGTGCCGAAGCGCTTCGTCAGATCCTGGACCGTGACCACCGCAGACACGGCGAAACCATACTCTGCGGTCCTGTCCGTTGGGACCACCTAACAAACTCGTTTCCGAAATCAGACAACACGGGTATAAGGCGCCCGATGTGGCAGTCCCGAAAGTCTCGTCTGCGTAGAGTAGACGGGCCGCGTCGCGTGCTTGTAGTGGACGATGACGAGCTCCAGCTCCGCGCGTTGCGCCGCGCGGTCCGGGGCCTTCCCGGCGTCGAGCTGGTCGTGGCGAGCAGCACGAGTGATGCACTCGCGATCGTCGCATCGACACGCCTCGACATGGCAGTCCTCGACATCTTCATGCCGGGTCTCGACGGCATCGAGGTATGCCGCCGCATCAAGGCGAATCCCGCGACGCGCAACATCGAGGTGATTCTCGCAAGCGTCGAGATGACTCCCGAGCTCGCCGCCCTCGGCAGATCCGCCGGCGCGGAGCGCGCAATATCCAAGCCATTCAAGCTCGCGGCGCTGGTCGAGCCCCCTAAACAAATCCCGGTCCTGGTCGAAGAGCCGACTGTGATGACGAAAACGACACGTGGTGCAGACCTGCTCGTATCGATGTTAAGCGACGCCGGTGTAGACGTCGTGTTCGGACTCCCCGGCGGCGCCATCTCGCCGGTCCACGATGCGCTGCTCGATCGTTCGATTCGCGTGATCACGACCAAGCACGAGGCGGGAGCGATGTTCGGCGCCGCCGGCTACGCGCACACGACCGGCAAGCTCGGTGTCGTCGCCGTCACCTCGGGGCCCGGCGCGCTCAACGCGATGACCGGTCTCGCCTCCGCATGGTGCGACAGTTTGCCGCTCCTGCTCCTCGTCGGCGACGTGCCGCGTGGCGCGCAGGGCAAGGGCGTGCTCCAGGACAGCTCCTCGCATGGCCTGCAGATCGTCGAGATGTCGCGTCACATCTCGAAGCTCGCTGCCGAGGTCGCCTCGCCGTCGGCGTTGCCGCACATGCTTCGCCGCGCGATCGCGACCGCACTCTCCGGCCGCAAGGGCCCGGTCGTGCTGACGCTGCCGATCGACATCATGACCGCCCAGGTCAGCGCGCCGCGCGTCGGTGGCTCCGTCACGATGGGCGGCCTCGTCGCGGGCGAGACGCTCGACGAGATCGCCGAGCTGCTGCTCGGTGCCGAGCGCCCGCTGATCCTCGCGGGTAGCGGCGTGCGCACCAGCGGCGCACCCGCTCGCCTGCGCGCGGTCGCCGAGCGCTTCTCGTGCCCCGTCGTCACCACCCCGAAGGGCAAGGGCATCTTCCCCGAGACCCACCCGCTGTCGCTCGGCGTCCTCGGCCTCGGCGGCCACCGCTCGGCTCGGCGATACCTCGACAGCGGCGTCGACGTCGTGCTCGCGATCGGCACCAGCCTCGGCGATGTCTCGACCGACGGCTTCGCCCCCACGCTGCAGGCCTCCCACGCGCTGATCCACGTCGACATCGATGCGCGCCAGCTCGGCAAGAGCTATGCACCGACGCACGCGGTGGTCGCCTCGGCGGCGGAGCTGCTCGGCGGTCTCGCCGAGCGCCGGCAGGACGTCGCGCCCATCAAGCGTTCACTGCCGGCCGGCGTCGAGCGGCACTTCATCGCATCTTCGACGAAGCCCGATCGCATCGCGCCCCACGACGCGATCCACGAGCTCCAGCGCCTGCTGCCGCCCGATACGATCTACACCGTCGACTCCGGCGAGCACTTCCTGTTCGCGGTCCAGTACCTCGAGACGGCCCATCCCGACGCGTTCGTCGTGATGACCGGCCTCGGCTCGATGGGGCAGTCCATCGGCGCCGCGATCGGCGCCCAGCTCGCCCATCCCGGCCGCAGCGTCGCCGCGATCTGCGGTGACGGCTGCTTCGCGATGAACGCATTCGAGATCGCGACCGCCGTCCAGGAGCAGCTGCCGATCCGCGTGTTCGTGTTCAACGACGAGCGCCTCGGCATGGTCGAAAACGGGCACCAGACCGTCTATGGCCGGCGCCCGCGCTACTCGACCGGCCCGCTCGACATCTGCTCGATCGCGCGCGGCCTCGGCGCGGTGACGATGCGCGTCGACGGCAAGCATCAGCTCGATCCACTGCTGCTGTCCGCGCCGTTCCCGGTCGTCATCGATGTCGCCATCGATCCCGACATCGTGATCCCGAAGGTCGATCGCGTCGCGACGATGGCGACGAAGCCGAAGGTCGCGCCTGCACCGGTACCTGCTCCCCCGGCCGATGTCTGGCCGCGCCTGCGCGTCGTCAACTGAAGAGCAGCTCGCGGTAGTCCGCGCGCAGCACCACGTTGTTGGCGTACAGCAGCCACTCCAGATAGAGCCGCTCGGTCGCGTCGGGCTGGACCGCGTCCATCAGTGCGGCCGGGCTCGAGAAGCGCGCCGACAGATGCTCGACGAGTCGGTACTCCGACCAGCCCGGCTCCAGCGCGAGCACGTGCTGAACACGCGCGAGCTGCGGCGCGAGGTCCGACCACAAATGCACGAGCAGCTCGCCGGCGGCGCGGACGAGCGGGGCGCGCTGGGCAGGCGGGGGCGCGAACAGATCGTGGAGCCGCGCGCGGTCAGTCGCTGCCGTACGCAGCAGCTCGTCGGCGGCCGCGGGCGGTGGCGCGGTCGCGAGCAGCGCCGCGATCTGGTCTTCCGTCGAGTGGCGCACCAGGAACCACGGCCAGTCCTTGCGTGCGCGATGGCCGGTCGACATGAACGTCTCGCCGACGTAGCGCATGAACTCGATGACCGCGTCGGGATTTCCCAGTCGCTCGATCATGAAGTCCGGGTAGTAGTAGGTCGGCCACAGCGTATCGACCTCGCGCTCGGCGCCGTCGCGGCCGTAGGTGCGTAGGCCACGCAGCGTCGTCTCGCAGATCGGCTGGTCGTCGGGTGCGAATACCCGCGTCGACGGAAACGGTAGACCGGCGCGGTAGCTCTCGCGCAGCCCCTCCGCCTCGATGCGGCGAAGCGTGGTCGGGATCGTGTGAATATCGGCGTGCGCATTGCCGAGGAACAAGCCGATGATCGACGCCAGCTCCTTCGGCGTACGCTGCGTGAGCCCCGCTCGCACCTTGCCTTCGGCACTCGCCGCGTTCGCCACCGACTCGGCCTCCTCGCGATCGAGCTTGGTCACCGCCTTGAGGAACGCGACCGCCTGCTTGCTGCGATACGGCACGCGCGCGCGACGCAGGTTCGTATCGTCGAGCGATAGCACGTCATTGAGCGCGCCGACGTAGCCTGCACGCTGCAACAGACGCAGCTCGTCCTCCTCGAGGCGAGGCAGCGCGTACGCCGACCACTCGATCGGCGCGCCGCCGGTCTTCTCGCGCAGCTTCACGATTCGCTCGGCGAGCTTCATCGCAAACTTCGTGCCCTGGGTGTCGAGCTCGGAGCAGATGAACCAGAACCGGCGGAGCTGGCGCGCGAGCAGGAACTCGACCTCCGCCTCGACGACGTCGAGGTCGCGGTGCCGGATCGCGCGGCCCTTGACGTGGGGCTCGGTACAGAAGAAGCAGCTGAAAGGACAGCCACGCATGATCTCGACGGGGATGGTCGGTGGGTTCGGCCCGAACAGCTGCGAGTGGCCGTAGAACCGAACGATCTGGTCGACGATGCCATCGGTGTACTCGCGATCCGAGAAGGGTGCGTAGTAGCCGCGCTCGTTGACGCGCGTCTCGCCGCCATCGCGGTACATGAGGCTCTTGATCCCGGAGAGCTCGCGGCCAGTCAGCAGGTTCTCGAAGTTCGCGATCACGTCATCGGGACAGCCCTGCGCCGCGAAATCGAGCTCCAGGTGCTCGAACAGCCGCCGCGCGTGCGTGGTGAAGCCGAACCCGCCAGCGATGATCGGGACGTCGGTGAGGTCGCGCAGAATCGTGACGAGCGCGCGGTTGTCCTCGATCGGGAAGTAGTTGCGGATCGTCTGGGGGCCGGACGGTGGGGCGTAGTAGTCCTCGAGGAATACGCTGTCACCCTGGCGGATGTGGAGGCCGACCATGCGCGGGCGCACGCGGTCGATGATCGACGCGAGCATCGGGCGCCAGCGCTCGCGCGGCATCTCGAGCAGATCGAGGAGCTCGACCGTTAGCCCCGCTCGTCGGGCGAGTGCACTGACCTGGATGAACGCGTACGGGAAGATCGGGCGCCACGGCAGATTCGTCGCGTTCAGCAACAGCAGGTCAGCAGTCATCGCTTCGCAGCTTGAAGGACTTTCCCTCTCGCGTCGAGCCTGCGGGTATCACCGATCGCAGCGCCGCTTGACACCCTACCGAACACCGCCTCTGATCGCCGCATGTCAACCAATGTCGGCGTACTCGGGCTAGGGCTCTACCTTCCGCCCGAGATCAGGCGCAACGACTGGTGGCCCCAGCACGTCGTGGACAGGTGGACGGCCGATCGCGAGGGGCCGCCTGCCGGGGCCCTCGAACCTCGGTCCGAGGGCACACGCCGCGTGCTCGCCGCGATGGCAAAGCAGGCGCACGATCCATTCAACGGCGCCGTCGAGCGCCATGTCATGCCCGACGCGATGACGCTGGTCGACATGCAGGAGCAGGCCGCTCGCCAAGCGATCGCGCGTGCCGGCATCGGCGTGGACCAGGTCGATCTCGTGCTCACCAACACGGTCACGCCCGACTTCTTGCTCGGCAACCCCGGCTGCGCGATCCACGAACGACTCGGTGTGCCGGCCGCGTGCCTCACGATCGAGACCGAGGCCGCGACGTACGCATTTCTGGCCCAGCTCAGCCTGGCCGAGGCCATGATCGCCGCGGGACGGGCCCGCTACGCGCTGCTGGTCCAGGCCTGCGCACCGTCGCGGCTGCTCGACAAGGAATACTGGCTGAGCCCCCATTTCGGCGACGCTGCGACCGCCGCGGTGGTCGGGCCGGTCGCGGACGGCCGTGGCCTGCTCGGCGCGATGCACTTCACGGACGGCCGATATCCTCGTACCCTGATCGCGTCTGTTCCCGGGGGCCGCTGGTACGACGAGGGTCGTGCGGTCATGTACAACGCCGAGCCTCGCGAGCAGCTCGAGGTGTTCTTGATCATCGCAGACATCTGCAAGGAGAGCGTCTCGATCGCCCTTCACCGTGCCGGTCATGACGCGAGCGCCGTCGACTTCTTCTGCATGCACCAGGGAACGCCGTGGCTGCGCGAGGTCGTGCAGGATTACATCGGGCTGCCGCAGGCACGGTCGCTCGACTTGTTTGCGAGCACCGGGCACTTGATGGCGTCCAACCTGCCGGCGACGCTCGCGCGCGCCGAGGAGAACGGCTCTCTGCGGGCTGGAGACCTGGTCGTGCTCATGGCCGGCGGTCAGGGTATGACCTATGGTGCGAGCGTGCTGAGATGGGGCACGTAGATGAACGAGGTGTCCACGAAGGTGTTCGGCGTGTTCATGCGCCCGCTCGCCGCGAAGGGCATCGCCTTCGATAGTATCGTCGCGGATACCGCCATCACGCCGGCCCGGCTGCGCAACAAGAAAGAGCGCATCGACTGGTCGGAGGCCTGCGTGGTCCTCCGCAACCTTCGTTGCCACTTCAGCGACGACGAGTTCGTCGAGATCGGTCGCTCGTACCTGCGCTCGCCGGGACTGCGGTTCGCGTTCGTGATCGCGCGGCTGCTGCTCTCGCCGATGGACTTCTATCGCTGGTTCAGCAAGCCGCGGCAGGGCGTCGGCAACCAGATGTTCACCTGCATCAAGCCGACCCATCGCGAGCCGGCCCAGAACGAGATCGAGCTCGATCTCGAGCTGCTCGAGGGCTACGAAATGTGCTGGGAGTTCTTCCTCACCAGCAAGGGCAACGTCGAGGAGCTACCCCGCCTGCTCGGGCTGCCGCGCGCGAAGGTGACGCTGACGCGGATCCCGCGCGGGGGCCGGTATCACATCAAGGTGCCGCAGGGCACGCCGGCACTGACGCGCGTGTGGCGGTTCTTCACCTGGCCGTTCGCGGTGCGGGCCGCCGCCCGCGAGCTGCGCGAGGCGCACGAGACGCTGCAGGAGCGCTACGAGGAGCTCGAGACCGCGCGCGCCAAGCTGGTTCACCAGGCGACGCGGCTGCGCACGGCGCACACGATCGGCGATCTCATCCACCACGACCTCGATCTCGAGCGGACGCTGAAGACGATCGCGAAGGCACTCGTCGAGGAAGCAGAGCTCGAGTACGCGGAGATCCGCACGATCGAGCCGACCGTGGCGGCACAGTTCGGACCGGCGAGCAGCGCGGCGCGGCTGATCCGGACGCTGAGCGCGAGCGGTCGCGAGATCGGCCAGCTCGAGGTCGTCCCGAACGAGGGGGCGGACCGCAGCGAGCGCGAGGACCTGCTCGCGTTCCTCGAGCCGACGCTCGCGATGGCCTTGCAGAACGCGATCGCCTATCGCGAGCTGGCGGAGTACAAGGCCGGCCTCGAGGTCCTCGTCGAGCAGCGGACGGCCGAGTTGCGGCTGGCTCGCGACCAGCTCGCCGGCAGCGTCGAGCAGCTGCGCGACGCGCAGGAAGCTCGCGAGAAGTTCTTCGCCAACATCTCGCACGAGATCCGCACGCCGCTGTCGCTCATCCTGCTCGCCGCCGGCGATGTCGAGCGCCGGGCCGGGCACCTCATGGACGAGCGCGCGAAGGGCGGCCTGGTCGCGGTCACCGATGCCGCGCGCAAGCTGGTCCGTCTCGTCGACGAGTTGCTGCTGCTCGCGGCCGGGCAGGCGGACAAGTTCGTGCTCTCGCGCGAGCCGACGGATCTCGCGGCGCTGTTCGCTCATCTCGTGGCCGCGTGGCGTCCCGCGGCGGAGGCCGCCGGGCTGGGGTTCGAGGCGCGGAGTCCCGAGGCGCTGTTCGCGAACGTCGATCCGGTCGCGATCGAGCGGCTGACGTCGAACCTGCTGTCGAACGCGCTCAAGTACACGCCGAGGGGCGGCCACGTCGAGATCGAGCTCGTCGCCGGTGCCGAGGGCGTGCGCCTGTCGGTGTCGGACGACGGTCCGGGCATCGATCCCGGCCTGGTCCCGCGCCTCTATGGACGGTTCGAGCGCGCCGCGGGGACCGACCGCGGCAAGGCTGGCACCGGCATCGGTCTGGCACTCGTCAAACAGCTCGTCGACGCGCACGAGGGCAAGGTCTCCGCGCTGCCGCGGCCGGCCGGTGGAACCGAGTTTCGCGTCGAGCTGCCGGCCAGCGTCGTGTTGGAGGAGAGCGTGCCGCTGCCGCCGACGTTCCTGCGCACCACGCACGCACCGTCGGAGGTACCCGCGATCGCGTCGGGGATGGTGTTCACGTCGGCCGGCGTCTCCGCCGGAACGATCCTGATCGCCGAGGACGAGCCGCGTCTGGCGCAGTCGATCGCCCAGCTGCTATCGGAGCAGTACACCGTCATCGTCGCGCTCGACGGTGTCGCCGCGCTCGACCTCGTGCGCCAGCATCAGCCACAGCTGCTCGTCACCGACGTCGACATGCCCGGCATGAACGGGATCGAGCTGTCGCGCCGGTTCCGCGAGATCACCGGTGATCGGCTGGCCCCGATCATCATCCTGTCCGCCGTGCTCGACCTGCGCACGCGCATCGCGGGGCTCGAGGCCGGCGCGGTCGATTACGTCGGCAAGCCGTTCGATCCGAACGAGCTGCGCGCGCGCGTCCAGGCACAGTTCCGCATGCGTGACCTCGCCCTGCGCCTGCACCGCGCCGAGCAGCTGTCCGCGCTCGGCATCCTGACCGCGGGTCTCGCCCACGAGCTCCGGAACCCGGCGAACGGAATTGTCAACGCGATGCCACCACTGATGGAGCTGCTGCCGAAGGAGCTGATCGGCCCCGATACCGGGCCGGGCCAGCTACTCGAGGTGATGAAGGGGTGTGCGGATCACATCGCGTTCCTCACGCGCCAGCTGCTGGGCTTTCGCAACAACGCGCAGCTCGAGCTGCGGCCGGCGTCGCTGGCCGATCTCGTCAACCGCGCGGTCAAGCTGGCGAACGGAGCGCTGGTCGGTCTCGAGGTGCGGACGGACCTGGCGGTGAACCGTACGGTGCTGTGCGCGCCGCCTCTGTTCGTGCAAGTGCTCACGAACCTGATCGAAAATGCGGGTCATGCGGCCGGACCAGGTGGCTGGGTCGAGGTCCGGGCGAGCGCCGCGGGTGGGAGAGTCACCGTCGAGGTCGCCGACAGTGGGCCCGGTGTTCCCGTCGAGCTACGCGAGCGGATCTTCGAACCGTTCTTCACCACCAAGCCGCCCGGGATCGGGACGGGCCTGGGCCTGTCGCTCGCCCGCAACATCGTGCACCGTCATGGGGGCGTCCTCGAGATCCGGCTGCGCGGCGCGGCCACCGTGTTCGTGATCGAACTTAACGAAGAATCGAACTTGGTCCCCTCCGTCAACGCGGTATGATCTTCGGGCACGTTCGCTCCATGGCCTCATCGCAACCACCACTGGTGCTGTACGTCGATGACGAGCGCGCGAATCGCATCGTCTTCGAGCAGTCGCTCAAGGCGGAGTTCAGGATCCAGACGGTCTCGGACGCGAAGACCGCGCTGGACGTGCTCGCGAACGAGCCGGTCGCGGTGCTGGTGACCGACATCCGCATGCCCGAGGTCGATGGCCTCGAGCTGCTGCGCATCGCGAAGGAGAGCTACCCGACCACGCTGCGCATGGTGATCACGGCGTTCTCCGACGTCGATCCGATCCTGCGCGCGATCAACGAGGGGCTCGTCGCGCGCTACATCGTCAAGCCGTGGCACCGCGAGGAGCTGATCCAGGTGCTGCGCTGGGCGACCGAGCTGTGGAGCTTCGGCAAGGATTCGGCCCAGCTGTTGCGCCGCATGCTCGAGACCGAGCGGCTCGCGTCGCTCGGCGGGCTCGCCGCGCTCTACGTCCACGATCTCAAGACGCCGATCATGGTGGTCAACAGCACGCTCGACGAGCTGCGCGCGGTCGCCGAGGCCGTCCCCGCGCTGCACGACGCGATCGAGAACGCGCCGATGGATGCGCGCGTCAAGGCGCGGCTCCTCCAGAACGTCGACGACACGCCCGAGCTCGTCCAGGACGCGAAGCAGGCGTCGGACTTCATCGGGGGCATGGTCAAGGTACTCTGGGAGTACATCCGCAACGAGAAGCCGACCGAGCCACCGGTCATCGATCCCGTCCCGATCATCGACTTCACGCTGAGCATGTTCCAGCGCGTCACCGTGCACGCCGCCGCCCAGATCGGCTATCGCGGCTCCAAGCACCTGCCGAACGTCCGGATCTCCCCCGTCGACCTGACGCAGGTGCTGGTCAACCTGGTCAACAACGCGACCCAGGCGGTCGCCGCCCGCAACGAGCCGAACCGCCACGTCGCGCTCGAGGCCCGCACCCAGGGCGACATGCTCGAGCTCCAGGTTCGCGACGACGGTGTCGGCATGCCGCCCGACGTGCTCAAGCGGGTCGGCACGCCGTGGTTCTCGACGCGGACCGAGGGCACCGGGCTCGGCGTCGCCAACTGCCAGCGCCTGATCGGGCGCGCCGGCGGTCGGATGCGGATCGAGAGCGAGCACGGCGTCGGCACGACGGTGACGATCCTGCTGCCGACCGCGGCGTAGCCTCAGGCGAGCTTCGGGAGGATGACCTCGAAGGTCGTCCCGGCGCCGAGCTTGCTGTCGACCGTGAGGCGGCCACCGTGGGCCTGCACGAGCGCGTGCGAGATGAACAGGCCGAGGCCGGTGCCGCGCTGGCGGCCGTGCGCGGTCGACCAGTACGGCTCGAACAGGTGCGGGATGTCACCGGCGGGGATGCCCGGGCCGGTATCCGCGATCGACAGCGTCACCGAGTGCGCGGTCGCGTGGCCGGAGACCGTGATCGCGTCACCGCGGCGGCAGAACTTGATCGCGTTGCCACACAGATTGCCGAGCACCTGGAGGATGCGCGCGCGGTCGCAGTGCAGGCGGACGCCGGCGAGCCGCGTGTCGTCGATCAGGGCGAGGCCGCGCTCCTCGGCGAGCACGGACTCGAGCTCGATCGCCTCGCGCACGATCTCCTCCGCGCTCTGGTCGGCGAGCTGGAGCGCGAGCGTGCCGCTCTGGATCATCGCCATGTCGAGGAGATCGCAGATCAGCGTCTCCATCAGCTTCGTCGCGCGCTCGACCATCTCGATGCGGCGCGCGGCCTCGGGATCGGCGCGGGCCGGCTCGGGCAGCGTCGAGATCGCGAGCTGGATCGTGCCGAGCGGATTGCGCAGGTCGTGGGACACGACCGCGAGCACGCGCTCGCGCATCTCGATCGCGGCGCGCAACTCGCGCTCGAGCCGCTTGTGCTCGGTGATGTCGATCAAGATGCCTCCGAGTCCGGTGATGTGGTGATCGCCCGCGAAGACCGGGAAGAACGTGCCGAGGAACGACCGGCCGTGCAGCTCGAACGGCACCTTGTCGATCTCGGCGCCGGCACGGAGCACCTCACGCAGGATCGGCGCGAGCGCGGCCGGCAGGATGTCGCCGAGGCAGCGATCGCGGTGCGCTTCGACCGCCAGCCCGGTGACGGCCGCGAGCCGCTCGTTGACCCGGATGACGCGCAGATCGTCATCGACGAGGAGCAGGCCCGCTGCCGCCGCGGCGAAGAACGCGTCGAAGGCCCCGGCGCCCTCCTCGTCGTCGGCCCGTACCACGACGGTGTGAAAGCGCTCCGCGGTCGGATCGGAGATTCCGGGGCGCATGTCTCGCTCAGGCATGCACGCTGTGCGCCGCGGCCACGTGCCTGGAATCTCTTCCCTGGTTCCTCGGCGCACGGTGAGGGATCGAGGCGTCGTCGCACACGGGGCGGTCTCGCGCGTGTGTTAGCGTCCGCGGCATGCGATGGCTCACGCTCCTGCTCCTCGCCGCACTCGCGGCCACCGCGTACGCGGACGAACCAAAGATCACGTATCAGAAATTCGATCTCGCGAACGGCCTGCGCGTGTACGTGATCGAGGATCACAAGGCGCCGACCGCCTACGGCGTGACGTGGTTCCGCGTCGGCTCGAAGGACGAGGTCGCGCATCGCACCGGGTTCGCGCACCTGTTCGAGCACCTGATGTTCAAGGGCTCGGCGCACCTGCCCGATGGCCTCATGGACAAGCTGCTGGAGGCGGCCGGCGGCTGGTCGAACGCGTTCACGTCGAGTGACATGACCGTGTATCAGAACGTCGCCGCATCGAACTTCCTGGCGACGATGCTGTGGATCGACGCCGATCGGCTCGCCGGCCTGCTCGATACGTTCGACAAGGCGAAGCTCGACAACCAGCGCGACGTCGTGCTCAACGAGCGGCGCCAGAGCTACGAGAACCGGCCCTATGGCATGGCCGAGCTGCTGATCCAGGACCACCTGTGGCCCAAGGATCACGGCTATCACTGGTCGACGATTGGCTACCCCGAGGACCTCAAGGCCGCCTCGGTCCCCGACGTCGCCGCGTTCTTCAAGAAGTACTACGTGCCGAACAACGCGACGATGGTGATCGCGGGCGACGTCAAGCTCGCCGAGGTCAAGAAGCTCGTCGAAAAGTACTTCGCGTGGATCCCCAAGGGGGCCGAGCCGGCGCGCCCGCACTACAAGACGCCGCCTCCGATCAAGAAGCCGATCTTCGTCAACACGACCGACGACGTGCAGGTGCCGCGGCTGTACCTCTCGTATCGCGGCCCGGCCCACTTCACGCCCGATCAGCCGGCGCTCGACATGGCCGCCTCGATCCTCGCCGATGGCAAGAGCAGCCGGCTCTACAAGCGGCTCGTCTACGACGAGAAGATCGCTCAGGATGTGAGTGCGTACTTCTCTGCGGAGACGCTTGGCGGAGAGTTTCGCATCATCGCGACCGCGAAGCCGGGCACGGATCCGAAGCGGCTGTGCGCCGAGATCACCGAGGAGATCGCGAATCTCGCGGCGACGGCGCCGCAGCAGACCGAGCTCGAACGCGCGCAGAACTCACACGAGGCGAGCTTCCTCGCCGGCCTCGAGCCGACGCTGCAGCGAGCGATCCAGCTCGCCGAGTACGACGTGTTCGCGCACGACCCCGACTACTTCGCGAAGGACCTCGCGCGCTACCGCGCGGTGACACCCGCGTCGGTCAAGCAGGTCGTCGCGACGTATCTCGAGCCGAACGCGCGCGTCATCCTGACGATCCGTCCCGGCAAGAAGGTGGTGAAGTGATGCGCCGCTCGAACATCTGCAAACTCGGTCTCGTCCTCTTGCTCGCCGCCTCGTCCGCGAGCGCCGCTCCGTGGGCGAAGTCCGGCATCGCCGACTGGACCACACCGCCGGCCGCCACCAAGGAGCCGGCGTTCAAGCCGCCGGTCGCGAAGCGGTCGAAGCTGAAGAACGGGATGGCGCTCCTGCTCGTCGAGAACCACGCGCTGCCGATCGTCTCGATGGCGCTCGTCGTGCCCGGCGCGGGGGCAGCGTCCGATCCCGCCGGCAAGTGGGGACTCGCGTCGTTCACGGCCGACCTCCTCGACGAGGGTGCCGGCGGGCTCTCGGCGATCGGCATCGCGCAGGAGCAGGACCGGCTCGGCGCGAGCATCGGCGCAGGCGTCGATACCGACTACGCGTTGATGTCGGTCTCGACGCTCACGAAGACGCTCGCGCCGACGATCGATCTCGTCGCGAAGATCGTGACCCAGCCCGCGTTCGAGGCCAAGGAGATCGTTCGCGTCAAGGGCGACCGGATGACGTCGCTCGAGCTACGCCGCGATCGGCCGCGCGAGGTCGCCGCGCTGATGCTGAACGCCGCGCTGTACGGTGCCGACACCGCGTACGGCCACGCGATGACCGGCGTACGCGAGAGCTTCGCGACGCTCGCCGGCGGGGACGTCCAGACCTTCTACAAGGAGCACTGGAACCCGGCGGTGATGACCCTCGTCATCGCCGGCGACTTCGACGCGAAGGCGCTGCGCGAGAAGCTCGACGCCACGCTCGGCGCCTGGAAGCCGGCCGGCGCGAAGCGTCCGGTGCGCCCGGTGGTCAAGCCCGAGAAGCCCGCCCACCGGCTCCTGCTCGTCGATCGCAAGGACGCCGCGCAATCCGACGTGCGCATCGGGCTCGTCGGTCTCGATCGCAAGGACCCGCGCTATTACCAGTTCGAGGTGCTCGCGAGCACGCTGGGCGGCGGCTTCACGAGCCGGCTGGTCCAGCGCCTGCGCGAGCAGCTCGGCATCACGTACGGTGCGCGCGCCGGCATGGACTATCGCGTCGGTCGCGGCCCATTCGTGATCTCGACCGCGATCGTGACGAAGGAGACCGGTCGCGGACTCTCCGAGATCTTCGCGATGCTCGACGACCTCGCGACCAAGAACGTGCCCGCCGAGGAGCTCGAGAAATCGAAGCAGAACCTGATCCGCGCGCTGCCATCGCTGTTCGGGACCAACGCGTCGACCGCGGGCGCGTTCGCCGACCTCGTGATCTTCGGGCTGCCGGATCGCTGGTATGCGAGATACGCGGCGAACGTGCGCAGGGTCAACGCGAAGCAGGTCAAGGCGGCCGCGAAGAGCCTGATCCCGTCGCGTGGCATGGTGATCTCGATCGTCGGTGACATGACGAAGATCCGCGGCGATCTCGACAAGCTGAAGCTCGGCGAGCCGGCGATGCACGACCTCTACGGCATCCCGCTGAAGAAGTAGCGCGTCACCAGCGCGCGCTGTCGAGGCGCAGGCCGACGTGCACCATGCGCGGCGCGCCGAGCGTGTCGACGCCGCCCTGGTGCGCCGCATACTGCCTGTCGAGCACGTTCTCGACCGCGATGTAGCCGGCGAGGCCATGCGTCAGCTTGCGGCTCGCCATCGCGTCGACGACCGCGTACGGGGCGGCGCGCAGTGTGTTCGTGGCGTCGATAAACCGCGCGGACACGTAGCGCACGGCGCCGCTCACGGTCACGATGCGGGGCTCGTCGTAGACCACCACCGCGGTCACGCGGTGGCGCGGCGTCTCCGCCAGCTCGGTACCGACGAGCGCGGGAGATGCTGCCTCGGTCACCCGGGTCGCCGCGAACGTGTACGAGGCGCCGAGCCGCCACGGACGCGCGAGCTGCCACGTCGCGCTCGCCTCGACGCCCGTCTCGCGCGCGTGGCCGAGATTGGTCGTCTCGCGGTGCGTGCTATCGACGGTCACCGCCGCGATCGGCGCGTCCACCTCGTGCCAGTACGCGGCCGCGCGTACATCGAGCCCGCCGATGGCGACCGTCGGACCGACCTCGCCGCCGGTGACCGTCTCGGCGCGCAGCTCGCCGGGGCTCGTGAGCACGCTGCCGTTCTGCACCGGGCGCATCAGCTGCTGCCAGGTCGGTGGCCGGAGCCGGCGGTACGCATTCGCCTCGAGCGCGACGCCGGAGCCCACGCGCACGACCGCGCCGAGCCGTGGCCCGAACAGCGCAGACAGCACGTCGGCGGTGTCGGCGTCCATGTCCGCGCCGAAGTCGTGCGAGCCAAGCGGCGGGATGTTCGTCAGCCAGCGCCAGTGCTCGAACACGAAGCCGCCATGGACGTCGAGCGACTCGATCACCCGGATCGTGTCGTGGATGTACGCGCTGAGGAAGCGCTGCCTGCCGCGGCGGCGCGTCGGCACCAGCTCCATGTGGTCGGCCGATCCGGGATCGAGCTGGGACTCGACGGCGCTCCCGGACGCCTGGACAAGACCGATGCCGGCCGCGAGCTCGTGGCCGAGCCCCAGCACCTCGAGGCGCCGTGAGGAGGCCGCAGCGCGCAGCGCGTACGCATCGGTATCGAGGTCGAGGTCGCCGGCGTCACCAGCATCGGCGAGCACCTGCTGCTCGCCGTAGGCCTCGAGGTCCAGGCGCCCGGCGGCGCGCCAGGCGGTCCACGCGCCGCCGTACGTCACCGTGCGCGCGTCGGTCGCGAAGGACTGCAGGCGCGCGTCGGTGCGCCGCGTGCCGTACCTCGCGGAGAGCCGCGCCAGGTCGCGCTCGGTCGCGTGCTCGATGCGCGCGGCGGCCTCGTTTCGCGTGCCGAGCAGGTCGCTCGTCGAGGCGTCGCCCGTCACCTCGAGCCCGAGCGAGCCGCGCTTGTCGGTGGCCCGCACGGCCGCTCGATGCGTGGCATCGCTGCCGGTCTCGACGAGCGCTTCGACGCGACGCTGCGTGATCGGGCGCAAGCCCACCGCCGCCATCAGATCGTCGGCGAGCGTCAGGTCGTCGATCACTGCCGGCGCATCGGGCGCCGCCGTCGCAGTCGTCACGCCGGCGCTGCCATCCGCGGGCGCCGGTGCCGGTACCTGCGCCGGCTCGGGCGCCTGCGCGTGCGCGGACCCCGCCGCCGCGATCATGATCATCCCACAGATGCCGCGCGCTCGAACGATCACACCACGCGCCGGGTTGCATCCCGTGCGCCACGGCCGTCACCGCCGTCACCGGCGTGCGCCGTCGCGCAGCGTGCTTCGTCGTCCCGTGCGAGCCCCGTAAGGCTTCGACGATCGTCGCGCCGCGTTCAGCGGTGGTTGAAGCCGATGCCGTCGACGCCGTGCACCGTGCGCTCGACGTTCGGGCCGATGCGCCACGACAGGCCCCCGTCCTCGGTGACGAGCACCTGGCCGTCGTCGCCGCCCGCGTAGCCGATCTCGTCGTCGTGGATGTGGATCGTGTGCAGGCCGGCGTCGCCGACGTACTGCACGCTGACCGTGCCGTCGGTCGCGACGTTGGCGATCGCGCCGTGCGCGCCGACGGCGACCGCGCTGCCATCGAGGTTGACGCGGATATCGTCGAACACGAGCGACGGATCGACGTCGAGGGCGCTCCAGGTCACGCCGCCATCGAGCGAGCGCGCGATGCCGGCGCCCGCCGTCATCACGATCTCACCGTCCGGAGTCTGGTGGACGGCCCGGGCGCCCTCGATCGTGCTGCGCTGCGTGAGCGCGCCCGCTGCGTACGCCCACAGCCCGCCGTCGTCGGCGAGCGCGAGCACGCCGGTGCCGGCCTGGGCGGCGGACAGCGAGCGGAACGAGGTCACGCCATCGCCGAGCGAGGTCCAGCTCGCGCCGGTATCGGTCGTGACGAGGAACGTGCCATCGCCGCCGATGAACACCGGGCCGTCATCCTCGGTCGCGAGCGTGCGCAGGTGCGCCGTTGTCGGCACCACCTGCGAGACCCACGTGCGGCCGCCGTCGTTCGTGTAGAGCACGGTCGCGTCCTCGCCGACGACCCAGGCCTCGGCCTCGTAGCGGCACGCGATCGCGTTCAGGTTCGTGGTCGAGCCGAGGTCGTACTCGCCGACGATCGCGTCGTCCTGGATGTTGGCCATCAAGCCGGCGCTGCCGATCAGCCAGCCTCCTCCGCCACCCCCACCACCGCCGCCGCCATCGCCTTTTTTCTTGCAACCCGTAGCCGCGAGGGCCACGCACAACACCGCGAAGTAGATACGCATCGGTTCAGCTCCCTGGACAATCCTATGCCCCCCAGAGGAGGGCAGATCGCGAATGTCGCAGGCGCGCCGGTGGAACGCTGTGTTGTCAGCCGGCCACGACCCCGGGGAGCGCCGCGATCATCACGTCGGCGCGATCGATGGCGCGCTGCGCCTTGGCGAGGACACGGGCGGGCGCACGGCGGTGGATGCGGGCCGCGGTGACCGCGCGATCGAGCTCGCGGACCGCGATCCATGCCCGATGGTGGGCCTCGTTGCGGGCACGCGAGCCGGGTGGCGAGGCGAAGCCCTGCGCGAGGTCTCCGCACACGAGCGCGAGCACGCCGACGAGGCCGCGGCCGTCGTCGGGCAGGACACGAGCGAGGTCCGCGACCGGCGGTGCCGCCGCGATCACGGCGCGAAACGAGGGGTGATGTTCGAGGGGGTGAGGCGCACGTCGCTTCATGCGCGCCCATGTCTTCACGCCGCGCGCCAGTGTCACGCGCAGTCGCGACGCGCGGTTGCGCGCCTCTGTCCGCCGTGTCCGACCGCCCGCCGGACGTCGCGTCCGCGTTAAGGTCGAGCGTGGCCCGCTACCGCGCGAGCGGCGTGTTCAACCTGATCGCGCTCGCGATCGGTGCCGTCGCGTTCGGCTTCGTCGCCGCCCACCTTGGCTGGTCGGGCGTGCGCGA
>DAIRFU010000439.1:0-6156 GCA_036794935.1 Kofleriaceae bacterium
ACCGAGCACGCGAATGCCAAGAGCCGGGTCGAGCTCGGCGCGCGGCACTACTCGAGGTCGCCGCCCTTGAGGCCGTGGCGCTTGAGCAGCTCGCGCAGGTGATAGCGGGTGAGGCCGGCCTCCTGTGCCGAGCGCGTGATGTTGCCGTCGTTGCGCACCATCAACGCCTGCAGGTAGGCGATCTCGAACGAGTCGACGACCGTCTGCTTCGCCTGCTTGAAGCCGAGACCGGCCTTGAGCAACGACGCGTCGAAGATCGCGGGGCCCGATTGCTGCGGCAGCTCGATGCCGGCGAGCTCGGCGGCCGCACGCTTGGCCGCCAGGGCACCGGCCTGCGCGAGATCGTGCGAGACGACGACGCTGGGGCCCATCTCGCGGCCGAACACGAGATCGGCGCGCGTGATCACCGGGCCATCGCTGAGCGCCGCGGCGCGCTCGACGACGTTGCGCATCTCGCGCACGTTGCCCGGCCAGCTGTGGCTCATCATCGCTGCCATCGCATCCTGCGAGAACGACATCGTCATGCCGCGGCGGCCCGCGACGTCGCGCAAGAAGTGGTTCGCGAGCGCCGGTACGTCCTCGCGCCGCTCGCGCATCGGCGGCAGCTCGACGTGGACGACCGAGAGCCGGAAGTACAGATCCTCGCGGAACCCGCCGCGGTTGACCTCCTCGCGCAGGTCGCGGTTGGTCGCCGCGAGCACGCGGACGTCGACCTTGTGCGTGCGATCGCCGCCGACCCGCTTGATCTCGCGCTGCTCGAGCACGCGCAGGAGCTTTGGCTGGAGGGAGATGTCGAGCTCGCCGATCTCGTCGAGGAAGATCGTGCCGCCGTTGGCCTGCTCGAAGCAGCCGCGGTGCTGGCCGACCGCGCCGGTGAACGAGCCCTTCTCGTGGCCGAACAGCGTCGACTCGATCAGCTCGCGCGGGATCGAGCCGCAATCGAGCACGACGAACGGCTTGTTCTTGCGCGCGCTCGCGTTGTGCAGCGCTCGCGCGACCATCTCCTTGCCGGTGCCGGTCTCGCCGGTGATGAGGCAGGTCAGCTCGCTCGGCGCGACCTTCTCGAGGTGCGCGAAGATCTCGCGCATCGCCGCCGAGGAGCCGAGCATCATGTCGAAGCGGTCCTTCTTGGACAGCTCGATCTCGACGACATCCTGCAGCGACTGGAACTGGATGTTCGTGTGGCCGATGCGGAACACGGTGCCGGGGCGCAGGTACACCTCGCGGACCCGCAGGTCGCCGACGAAGATGCCGTTGCGCGAGTTGAGGTCGCGGAGGCGGTAGCCGTCGTCGCGCGCGCTCACCTCGAAGTGCGTGCCCGAGACCGCTTTGTCCTGGACGACGAGGTCACTGATGATGCTGCGACCGCCGGTCACGCGCGGCTTGGAGATCTCGAGCTCCTTGCCCTGATCCGGCCCGTTCACCACGACCAGCTTGCCCTTCCGCAACCGGCGAACCGTTGCCCACTCGCCTTCGAACAGCGTGGTCAGCCCGGTACCAGACTCGAACTGCGGGTCACCCTCTTGCATCGGGCCGACCGTATCACAGCGTCGGGAGCGTCGCGGTCTCAGCACCCGTGGTTGCGCACGAGCGGCGCAACACGGCAGCCGGGTTGCGCACGACCGGCTCGACCGTCACCCGCCGACCTCGTGGATCCGCGAGCTTGGCGCGGTGCGCGCGATGCAGATGACCGCCGGCCATGATGATGGCAGCCCAGCCGCGAATGGACGAGCACGCGCGTCGTGCCCGCGTCGAACAGGTGATCCGATTGCACGGCGCGTATCTTCAGCGGCTCGCACGCCGGCTGTGCCGGCCACCGCTCGATCCCGACGACCTGGTGCAGGACGTCTTCGAGCGATCGCTGTGTGCGTCGTCGCTTCCGGACGCGACGCTCGCGCGAGCGTGGCTGTCCCGCGTCCTCTACAACCTGTTCATCGATCGGCTGCGGCGGCAGCGCGCGCGTCGCGAGCAGCTCCTCGAAGATCTGCCCGATACGGCCGTCGAGGACGCGACGGCGTGGTGGGAGTCGATCGGCGAGGCGCAGGTCCGGGCCGAGCTCGCGCGGCTTCCCGAGGCCCAGCGCGCCACGTTCGAGCTGTTCTCGTTTCACGACAAGAGCTACCGGGCGATCGCGGCCGAGCTCGGGATCGCGATCGCAACCGTCGGGACCCGGGTGCTGCGCGCGCGAGAGACGCTGCGACTCACGTTGACCGAACGGTACGGGTGAGCGGGGGCTCGTCAGCGAGCCGCGAGCCACGCGTCGATCGCGTCGCGCGTGCCCGCGGCCGTCTCGCCGTCGAGCTCGCTCAGCATATCTCGCGCTTCGTGCGCGAGCGTGCGCGCGCGAGCCGGGGAGCGGGGCGCGAGACTCTGCGCGAGCTCCCAGCGGGCCATCGCCGCATCGAGGTCGCGCGCGTCGCCGTACAGTGCGACGGCACGAGCGGCCAGGCCGGCCGCGCGCGCAGAGCGACCGCGCTTGCGCTCGATCTTGGCCTCGACGCGATACGTGAGCGCGATGTCGCGATGCGACTCGCCGTACAGCTCGACCAGGATCGCGCGCGCTCGGTGCAGCTCGGTGACGGCCTCGTCGTACTTCTGCTCCGCGATCAAGCAGTCGGCGAGCTGCCGGTGCGCCAACGCGATGTCGATGTGCTTGGTCCCGAGGAGCTTGACCCGTGCTGCCAGCACCTCGCGCGCTCCCTGCTCCGCCTCCGCGTTCCTGCCGACCGCGAGCAGCTCCAGCGCGGTGTTCGCGATCGAGCTCAGCGTGGCAACCGAGTCCGGCGCGATGCGCCTGCGAATCGCCAGCGCCGCGCGGTGCTCGGCGAGCGCCTCCTCGTGGCGGCCGAGCCGGCCGAGCGCGATCGCGAGGTCGTCGTGGCTGCTCGCCACGTCCAGATTGTTGTCGCCGAACCGGGCACGCCGGGCTGCGAGGATGAGGCGGAGCTCGGCGGCCGCATCCTCGGAGCGACCGAGCTTGTCGAACAGAACCGCGCGTTCGCGCCGCACGCTGAGCGTCTCCGGGTGGTCGGGGCCGAGCCGCTCGACGAGCGCGAGCGCATCCCG
Organism: Kofleriaceae bacterium; assembly: GCA_036794935.1. Classification (GTDB taxonomy): domain Bacteria; phylum Myxococcota_A; class Polyangia; order Haliangiales; family Haliangiaceae; genus JABFXX01. The sequence goes on from DAIRFU010000439.1 coordinate 3,067, forward strand.
CAGATGGCGCTCGGCGATGTCATACCGCCCGAGCCGGCGCTCGGCCTGCGCGAGGTTCTTCATGACACCGGCGATCGAGGGGGAGCTCGGGCCGTACGCCTCGGACAGCCGCGCGGTCGCGCGCTCGAACTGCGCGGCCGCGTGCACGTAGTCGCTCTGGCGCCCGAACCACACGCCCCGCACGTTCGCCGCGATGCCCTCCTGTCGCGCGTCGGGGTACTCGCGAAGCGCCGCTTCGGCGAGATCGAGGATCGGTCCGGCGTCGGGCATGCGGCCGAGTGCCTGCAACGCGGAGCTCAGGTGGATCCAGCCCTCGATCCGGACGCGGGCCGACCCCGCATCGCCGGCCAGCTCGATCGCATGTGCGAGGGTTTCGGCGGCCGGCGCATGATCGCGCAGCAGCTCCTGCAGCATGCCACGCACCACGAGCGCCTCCGCCTCGAGGCCGCGATCGTTGGCTGCGTGCGCCGCATCGACCACACGTGCGACGCGCTCGAGACCGTCTCGATAGTTGCCGGTGAACAGCGCGATGCGGGCAGCGGGCAGGTCCCGGCGTGCGGCCGCATCGCCATCGCGATCTGCGGTGAAGCCGGCGAGGTACGCGGGGTCCGCGCACTCGACGATCGGCGCGAGCCCGCGCGCGAGCGCCGGTGCCTTGTCGAGCGTTTGCTTGTCGAGCGCGCCGAGCACGCCCACCGCCTGCATCAGCCCGGCGCGCCGGCGCTCGAGACACGACGTGCGGCGCTCCAGGCTCTCGGCGGACTGCGAGTGATCGATGCGCGTGGCGCGGCACGAGGCCTCGTGCATCGCGACCCACTGGTCGGCGTAGCGATCGAGGATCCGCGCGGTCTCGGTCCAGGTCGCAGGTGCGAACGCGAGCCCCGACGCGCGGAAGTGCTGCTCGAGTGTCTTCGCGAGCGGAGCGTCCCAGACGCCCGCGAGATACGGCCGTGCCGGCTCGCAGGCCGCGGGCGCATCGCCGCCGAGCGCGAGCATGCCCGCGACGGATGCGGCGACACCGGCGGCCGCAAGCCCGAGCACGAGACCGCGGCGACGTCGTGGCCCACGCAGGCGATCGAGGAGCGCCCGCATCGACGAGAACCGCGCACGCCGGTCGATCGCGAGCCCGCGCACCACGACCTCGTGAAGCCAGCGCGGGACCTTGCGGATCGGCGCCGGTGGACCGGCCGCCATCGCGGTGCGCAGCGCTCCGATCGTATCTCCCTCGAACGGCCGGCGCCCGTGCAGCGCCTCGTACAGCGCCGCGCAGAACCCGAACTGATCGCCGCGCGCATCGGCCCGCTCGCCGGCCAGCCGCTCGGGGGCCATGTACGGCGGGGAGCCGACCAGCGCGGTGGTCTGGGGGGCGGCCGCGTGCAGCTCGGGGATCTCGGTCGCGACCTCGCTCGCGATGCCGAAGTCCGTGATGCGGGTGCGGCCGTCCGTCCCGACGAGCATGTTGGAGGGCTTGACGTCACGGTGGACGATGCCGGCGTCGTGCGCGGCGGCGAGCCCCGCGCCGACCTCGCGGAACGCGGCGACCACCTCGCGCCAGCCGCGAGGCGTCTCGAGCCAGCGCGTGAGCGACATGCCCTCGACGAGCTCCATCGTCATGAACATGCGGCCGTCGCGCTCGCCCACGTCGTAGACGGCCACGACGTTGGGATGCGACAGGCGCGCCATCGCGCGGGCCTCGGCGGCGAGCCGTTGCTGATCGGCATGACCGAGGAACGCGTCGTGGAGCACCTTGAACGCGACGCGGCGATCGAGCACGCGATCGCGCGCGGCCCACACCACGCCCATGCCGCCCTCGCCGAGCTGCTCGAGCAGGACGTAGCGGTCGAGAGCGGCCGGCCGCGGTGCCGCGGCTCCGGTTCCCGACGCCGGCTCGGTTGGAGTATCGCCCGTGCGAGGCATACGGCGAGCAGAATATCACCTCGAGATCGCGGCAGGTCGCCGTCGCTGTGGCAACGTGGCAGGCGATGTCCGCCGGTGGGGACCAGGCCGAAACGCGTCGCTCGCGAGGCGCCTCGGCTCCGCCGCGCCGCCGCATGCTCCTCGTGCTCTCGAGCGATGCCATCGCCACGCATCCACTGCCGCTCGCGGGAGAGCTCGTGATCGGACGCGGTGACCGCGCGGATCTCGTGATCGACGACGCGTCGATCTCGCGCGCGCACGTGCGGCTCGTGCTCGCCGAGGATCATGTCTGCGTGGTCGATCTCGGCAGCGCGAACGGAACCACCCTGCGCGGCGTCCGCTTGCCGCCCCAGACCGCGGTCGAGGTCTCGGCGAACGAGCCGATCGGGGTCGGCGATGTGACGCTCGTCGTGCAGGAGGTCCGGCCGTCCGTGGCACCGGCGCCGGCCGGATCACCGCGCCCCGCCCGCGAGCGCTCGCTGCCGGGCTCGCCCGCGATGGCGCCGATCATCGTCGACCCGGCGATGCGGACGCTCTACGACCTCGCGCGGCGGATCGCCCCGGGCTCGATCAGTGTCCTGATCACCGGCGAGACCGGGACCGGCAAGGAGCTCCTCGCCGAGTTCCTGCACCAGACCTCGCGGCGCGCCGCCGGTCCGCTCGTGCGCATCAATTGCGCCGCGCTCGCCGATCCGCTCGTCGAGAGCGAGCTGTTCGGCCACGAGGCCGGCGCGTTCACGGGGGCCCAGCGCGAGCGGCGCGGCTTCCTCGAGGCGGCGAGCGGCGGCACGGTGTTTCTCGACGAGGTCGCGGAGCTGACGCTGGCGACGCAAGCGAAGCTCTTGCGCGTCCTCGAGGAAGGCGTCGTGCTCCGCGTCGGCGGCACCACGCCGCGTCCGATCGACGTGCGGTTCGTCGCGGCCACCAACCGCGATCTCGACGCCGAGGTCGCGGCCGGCCGGTTCCGCCAGGACCTCTACTTCCGGATCGCCGGTGCGCTGCTCGCGATCCCGGCGCTGCGCGAGCGCCACGACGAGATCGAGCCGATCGCACACGCGTACGCATCGGAGGTCGCGCGCCGCTTCGACCGTCCCGCGCTGCCGTTGACCCAGGCGGCGATCGTGCAGCTGCGCGCGCATGCGTGGCCGGGCAACGTGCGCGAGCTGCGCAACG
>DAIRFU010000440.1:0-6144 GCA_036794935.1 Kofleriaceae bacterium
CATGCCCTCGAGCCGCTCCATCACGATGTACGGGCGACCGTCCTCGAGCGCGCCGGTCTCGAAGATATCGACGATGTTCGGGTGGCCGACCTGGTTCACCACCTTGGCCTCGAGCAGGATGCGCTCGGCGCTCGTGCCGCTGATCAGTCGGCGATGCATCACCTTCAGCGCGGCTCGCTTGCCGATCTCCTCGTGCACGACTCCGTAGACCGCACCCATGCCGCCGCGGCCGAGCTCGCGCTCGACGATCCACGGCCCGGCCTTGGCGCCCGTCCGTAGAGAGTCGGGCTCCATGGTCTCGATCTCACCCGCGACCGCCTCCGCGGCGGGTGGCTGGACCAGCGCACTTCCTGCGGTGGAGACCATGGTCTGCATACCGCATCGCGTTCTGTGCAGTGTGTATGCCGGAGCTAAGAGCGCGACGGACGAGCACTTCGCGCACACCTCCGTGACGGGTCGGCGCGTTGTGGCGGTGACGCACGCTTGGTGCTTGACCTCGATGTCGTACACCGTCGACGATCCACCGATGGGCATCGTCACTCGTGCCGAGCTCGAGGACTCGCTGGCGGAGCTGGCGCGTGAGGTTCGCGATCCGCGCGAGGGCATCCTGGGGCCCGACTCGGTGGCCTGGCAGCTCGGCGGCGATCTCGCGGTGTTCCTCGGCGGCGGCCGCGCGGCGCTGCTCCAGCTCGCCCACCCGATGGTCGCGTACGCGGTCGAGCAGCACTCGCGCACGCGCGCGGATGTCGTCGGCCGCTTTCAGCGCACGTTCCGGAACGTGTTCGCGATGGTATTTGGCGAGCTCGACGATGCGTTCATCGCGGCGCGGCGCGTCCATCAGATCCATACGAGGATCCGGGGTGAGATCCCGCAACAAATCGCTGGTTGGCGCGCGGGAACCCCGTATCACGCGAACGATGCCGATGCGCTGCGCTGGGTGCATGCGACGCTCGTCGACACCACACTCGCCGTGCGCGAGCGCCTCGATGGTGCGCTCCCGGCCGCGCTCAAGGATACCTACATCGTCGAGATGAACCGGTTCGCGGCGCTGTTCGGAATTCCTCGCGAGCTGCGGCCGACGAGCTGGTCCGCGCACGACGCGTACATGCAGCGGATGCTCGCCTCCGATCAGCTCGCGGTCGCGCCGTGCGCGCGAGAGATGGCGATGTTCCTGATGGGCCGCGCGGGCCCGCATGAACCCGGCGCGGGGAGTCCAGCGGACCTCCACGATCGGCATGCGCAGCCGCCGCTCGGCAGGTTCGCCGAGGCGCTGACCGCGGCGATGTTACCGGCGCACCTCGCGCGTGACTTCGGACTGCAACGCACGCGGCTGTCCGCGATCGGCGTGCGGCTCGGGCTCGCGGCGTTCGCGCCGATGTATCGCCGGCTGCCCGGCCGCTTCGTCGCGATCCCGGCGCGGGCGACGGCGAGCCGGCGCATCCAGGGGCTGCCGCCGACCCGACTCGCGGCGTGGACGGAGCGCCAGCTGTTCGGGCTCAGCCGTCAGGTCACCGGCGTCTGAACGGCCGCCGGCGGAGATGCATCGCGCGACGACCTGAAAGTGCTTTTGCCGAAAGCGGGAGGCTCCCATGCCGCCGCGCGATGCGGACGCGAGCAAGAGCAGGAATCGCGCCGTCGACCCCGCACGCCTACGTCGCGGGAATCACGTGCGCGTCGCGCGAGACGAGACGTCGCGCGACAGTCGCTGCGACGTCTCAGGTCGCGGCGATCGCTCGCGCGTGTCTGCTAGTCCTTCATGCGCGCCGGATCGCAGGTGTTCGCGACCTGGCGCGCCTTGGTCGCGTCGTAGAACGTCTTGAGCGCCAGCATGCCGGGGTTGTTCACCGGATCGAACCGCGGATGCCCGACCAGCGTGACGCCGGCGTTCTGCACCGAGCCCGTGTTGACGATGACGTCCGTGCCCTGCAGCGAGAAGAACTTCACCATGTACGAGGAGTGCTCGCTCATGGTCGTGAAGAAGAAGTTCTCGTCGAGCGACGCGATGAAGCTGAAGCCGCCATCGCCGTGGCAGTTGCGGCACAGCTGGTTGTTGGACGCGGCCATGTTGCCCCACGCCTCGGCCATGTTGGCGGTCTGGAAGTCGGTGAGCGACATGCAGCCCGACCACTGCGCGAGCACCTGCATCGGCGTGAGCGCCGGCGGAGCGTCCGGCGTGGGCGGCGTCTCCGTCACGGAGGCATCCGGCTGCGTACCGCTCGGGCCGCCGCCGGTACCGCCGGGACCGGGATCGAGCTGGCCCATGCATCCGGTGATAGCGACGAGGAGTGCGATGCGCCAGGTGCTCATGGCCCTAGGCATCGTGCAACCGGCAGGCCGGCCCGTTACAGGCTCGTGACGGCGCGTCGCGGTGGCAGTGGGCGCTGTATCCAGTCGCAATCACTGAAGTTCTGCCAGGTCATCCAAACGTGACGCCCTCGGTCACGGCGGGGAGTCGAGTCCACACCCGGCCAGTGCGGACCGCAGTGCGGGGCCCCGGTCCGCGGCTATCGATACGTCGACGGGTCGAGGCCGAATCGCTTGATCCAGCGCTGGATCTGCTTGCGATCCTTGTCGAGCGCCCGCGCGACGGCAGACACGTTGCCCTGGTGCTCGCGCAGCGCGGCGACGACCTGATCGCGGACCTTCTGGTCGATCTCGGACAGGACGACCGGACGCGGCGCACCGGGCGGCCGGCCCGAGCGGACCGTATCCGGCAGGTGCTCGGCCCTGACGAGCTCGGTGCCGCCGAGCACCTGCGCCGCCGCGAGCGCTTGCTCGAGCTCGCGCACGTTGAGCGGCCACGGGTAGCGCAGCAAGAGACGTGCGGCGTCGATGTCGAAGCCGGGGTGCTCGGCCGGGAACAACCGCGCGTGTAGCGCACCGATCAGGAGGCCGAGGTCGCCGCGGCGCTCGGCCAGCGGCGGCACGCAGATCCGGAAGCCGGCGAGGCGCGCGAACAGATCGTGACGAAACGACTGATCGGCGACCATCTCGTCGAGGTCGCGGTGGGTCGCCGCGACGACGCGCAGATCGATCTCGACCGCGCGGGTGCCGCCGACCGGCATGACCTCCTTCTCCTGGATCACGCGGAGCAGGGCCGCCTGCGAGCTGCCGGGCAAGTCGCCGATCTCGTCGAGGAACAGCGTGCCGCCGTTGGCCGCGCGGACGAGGCCGGGATGATCCTGCTGCGCGCCGGAGAACGCGCCCTTCTTGTAGCCGAACAGCTCGCTCTCGACGAGGTTGTCCGGTAGCGCGCCGCAGTTGACCGGCACGAACGCCCCTTTGCGTCCGGACAGCGTGTGGATCGCGCGCGCGATCACTTCCTTGCCGACGCCGCTCTCGCCCTCGATGAGCATCGGGATCTCCGAGCCCGCGATCTGGCGGATGCGGCTCAGCTCGGCCTGCCAGCTCGGCACCAGGGTGACGAGGCCGGGCTCGGCCTCGTTCGGCGTCATCTCGAGCAGGGCAGGCGCGTCCGCGTCGATCGGCATCCGCTCGAAGAAGAAGAACAGCGTGTGGCCGAGCTCGATGATCGAGCCGTCGGTCAGCACCGCGCGCTTGGTCGTGTGGCCGTCGACGATCGAGCCGTTCTTGGACTCGGTGTCGACCAGCACCCAGCGCCCGAAGCTCGGCTCGATCCGCGCGTGCTTGGACGACATCCACTTGTCGGGGACGCGGATCGTCAGCTCGGTACCGGTGTGCTCGGCGCGCCGCTCCGTGCCGCGGCCGAGGTGCACGACCGTCAGATCGCAGAGCCGGTAGCGCACCGAGCCGGCGCGCGGGCGGCCGCACTCGAGGGCGAGCACGAGCACCGGCTCCGGACGCGGACCGGTACGGACCCCCTGGCCATCCGCATGGATACTGAGCGTCGTCCCGTGCGTATCTCCCACTCGGCGCATCCTAACATCGGTCCAGCCGAGGCGGGATCGGCCGATGTCAGACCGGCCGCCTAGGCTCGTCCTCGTGGGCGATCTCGTCTTCCTCCAGCTCGGACCGCGCAAGGGCATGCGCAAGGGCATCAGCGCTCTCGCCTGGTACGAGCGCGGCTTGCAGCTGGAAGTCAGCGATCCCGAGGCCGCGATGGAGGCGTATCGGCGCGCGCTGGCCGCCCGGCCCGATCTCGCGGACGCGCACAACAACCTCGGCCGCCTGCATCACGATCGCGGCGAGCTCGCCGCGGCCGAGGCCCACTACCGCCTGGCGCTCTGCGAGCACCGCTACATCGCACTCTACTGGTTCAACCTCGGCGTCGTGATCGAGGATCTCGGCCGCGGCGGCGAGGCGATCGATGCGTACGAGCGGGCCATCGCGATCGATCCCCAGCTCGCGGACGCGCACTACAACCTCGCGCGGCAGATCGAGCACGTCGCGCGCCGCGCCGATGACGAGGTGATGCTCCGCCGGGCGGTGCGGCACCTGAAGCAGTACCGCGCGCTGTCTCGCGCCTCGGGCTAGCTCGCCGCGCGCCAGAGCAGAATCTTGAGGTAGTCGGCCTGCGCGAACCCGACCGGGTGATCGGACTCGGGCGGCAGGTCGCGCTCGAGCGCAAACCTCGGAGGCAGCGCCGCGCGTACGGTCTTGCCGAACACCTCGCGGGTGACGCGGCTCGTGCAGCACGCGGAGACCAGGATGCCGCCCGGGCGCACGTGCACCTCGGCGGCGCGATACAGCTTGCGGTACGCGGCGAGCACGCTCGGCACCTGCGCCGTGCGGCTCGTCATCGCCGGCGGGTCGACGATCACGACGTCGTACAGCTCGGCCGGATCGAGCGCGGGCAACCAGCGGAAGATGTCGGCGGCGACGTGCTGGTGGCGCGCGGCATCGGTGACGTGGTGGGCGGTGGCGAAGTCGAGCGCGCGCTGTGACTGGTCGACGTGCGTGATCGAGGTGGCGCCCGCGGCCTCGGCGGCGCGGCCGAGCATGCCGGTGTACGCGAACAGGTTCAGCACGCGGGCGCCGGCGAGCGGAGCGGCGGCGAGTGCGCGGCGCAGCCCGCGCAGATCGAGGTAGGTCCCGGTCTTGTGGCCCTCGGCGAGATCGACGGCGTAGCGCAGTGCGTCCTCCTCGAACCACACCACGTCGTCGGCGCTGCCGTGGAGCACGCGTGCCGGCTGCGGCGGTCCGTGGCGTCGTCGCGCGGGCCGGAGCACGACGTCGCGGGCGGGCCCGACCACCGCGGTCGACGGCGCGCGCACGAGCTGACGTGCGACGAAGCGCGCGATCGCGTCCGTCCCGGCCGAGTAGCTCGACACCACGAGCGTGTCGCCGAACCTGTCGACGACGACCGCCGCCATGCCGTCGCTCTCGCCATGCACGAGCCGGATACCGGTCGTCGTCGCCGCGAGATCCACGCGCTTCGCGAGTGCCGTGTCGAGCGCACCGCGCAGCCACGCTACGTCGGGTGGCTGCTCGCCGCGGCGCAAAACGCGGATCGCGATCGCGCCCTCGCGCTCGTAGATGCCGTGGCCGATGACCCGGTTCTGGCCATCGACGAGGCGCAGCCACTGGCCATCGCCGAACACCTGCGCCGCGCTCGACATCTGATCGCGAAAGATCCACGGGTGGCTGCGCTCGACGATCGCGGCGGCATCCTTGCGGAGCTGGTAACGGCGCGGCTTCATGGTCGGGTGCCGGCCGGCATCCGCGTGACGACGACGAGGTCGGCGCGCCCGGCGGCGACCGCCGCGTGCAGATCGGGCAGCACGGCATCGCCGCCGTCCACGGCGGTGGCGACACCGAGCTCGTTGCGGAGCCGATCGGCGAGTGGTGCGGCAGGGAGCCGCGCACCCGCCATCGTCGCGTCGCCCGCCGAGGTGACCCACAGCAGATTCGCGCCGGCACGGACGAGCTGCGCGGCGTGGCCGACGACGGTCGCGCGCGCGGCCGGCCGATCGTGGACCGCCGCCGCGATGAATCCGCGCGGCCGCCAGCGTGCTCGTGCCGCGGCGACCATCGCGGGCAGGTGCTCGATCGCGGCGCCATCCCCGCTCGGATCGAGCAGCAGCAGATCGAAGCCGGCGAACGCCGCGCGCTGGACCGCGGCGTCCACCGCGCCGGGCACCGCGCCCACCGTGGTGATGCGCGCGACGATCAGCGCGCCCTTACCGTGCACGTAGTCGACGATGCGGCGCCACGCCACGACCT
>DAIRFU010000441.1:0-6140 GCA_036794935.1 Kofleriaceae bacterium
GGTCGAGCGCGAGCCAGCGCGCGAACGCGTGCTCCGACGCGTCCTCGTTCCCGAGCGCCGCCTCGACGATGCCGGTGAGCTTGTAGATCTCCGCGAGATCCTCGGGGCCCGCCGTGCCGGCCTTCAGCGCGGTCTCGACCGCGGGCCGCGCCGCGAGGTAGTCCGAGCCGTCGACGGCCGCACGCGCATCGGCGAGCGCATCGGCGCGCGCCGGGGACGCGAGGGTGGCAAGCAGCACGGCCGCGACGGCGACCTGCCCCCACAGGCAGGACCTCATACGCCGGATGCTACCACTCGATGCGACGCACCGGCGCGGTCTTTCCGGCCTCGATGTGGATCGAGAGATTGCGCGTCGACCCCGATGGCGAGACGGCGCGCACACTGTGTTTTCCGCCCGCCAGCTTGATGTTGACGAGCGGCGTCTCGCCGTACTTCTTGCCGTCGATGTAGATCACCGCGTAGACCGGCGTCGAGTCGATCGTGATGAAGCCGGGCTTGTCGGTCTTGTCGCTGCGCTCGCCGCGCTCGTCACGGTCGCGACGTTCGTGCTTGTCCGGCTTGGTCTCGCGCGTGTGCGCCTTTCTGTCGGATCGATCACGCCGGGGACGGTCGGGCTTCTTGACCACCGGCGGTTCGGCCGGCTCCTCGTCATCGCTCTCGTCCGGCAGCGGCGGCGCGGCGACGGCCGCATCCGGGGTGATCGCCGGCGGGGCGTCCGGAACGACCGCGGGCGCGGGCGCGGGGGCTGCGATGCGCGGCTCCAGCTTCATCGCGACCGGCGGCGTCACCGCGGCCTGTGGCCTGGCCGCGTCCATGTTCTTCTGCTCCCGGTAGAGCAGCACCGCGGCCGCACCGGCCGAGACGACGGCGACGAGCGCGATCATCCACGGCAGGCGCGACGCTCGCGGGAGCGGCGCGGCGGGCACGCCCGCCGAGCGGCGCGCGGTAGCCACCGGCCGCTCGGTGTCGTCGTCCCGCCACTCGGAGGGCGCGACCGGATACGAGGCCGACGTGCCCTGCGCCGGATGCGGCCGCGACCGCGGCGGCGCCTCGGCCACGACGATACCGGACGCCGGCTCGTCCACGATCTCCTGCACGGCGGAGCGGCGAGTCTGTGCCGGCGTGAACGCACCATCGGTCGGAAACCGGTTCGGCCGCGACCGCATGGCCTCGTCCTCGTAGAGCGAGTCGATGGCCTCCGTCGCGGCGACGTAGTGGGCGACCTCGGCCTGCGCCTCGACGAGCCGGCGCTGCATGTTCGACACCGGGGTCGTCGAGATCTCCGTGCCGTGCCCGACGAGCCGGCTCGAGCGCTCGAGATCGAACTGGCCGCCCTCGCGCGCGATCCGCAGCAGCATGCGCTGCTCGGCGAGCGTCGCCTCGAACGAGCGCTGCACCTCGTCGCTGATCGCCGCACCACCCGCGGCACCGCCGAGCGGCGCGCCGGCCTGCGCGAGCGCCTCGCCGAGCGCCCGCGCGCTCGCGAACCGATCGTCGCGGCTCCGCGACAGCGCGCGGGAGATCGTGTCGCCGAGCAGCGGCGGCACGTCGGGGCGGACCTCGCAGATGTCGGGGATCGGCAGCGTCGTGATCGCCTCGAACGTGAGGAACTCGGTGTCGCGCTTGAACAGGTGGCGTTGCGCGAGGGTCTCCCACAGCACCGCGCCCATCGCCCACACGTCGACGCGGCGATCGAGCTGATCGTTGCGCAGCTGCTCGGGCGCCATGTACGCGTACGTGCCCTTGACCGCGCCGGTGCTCGTGCGCGCCGACGCGTCCTGGACCTTCGCGATGCCGAAATCGAGCACCTTGATGATGCCGTCGGTCGTCGCGAACAAATTCTGCGGCGAGATATCGCGGTGGACCACGCCGAGCAGCTCGCCATCGCTGCGCTTGAGCTGGTGCGCGTGGTGCAGCCCCTCGCACGCCTGCACGCCGAAGCCCGCGACGAGGCGCGGGTCCGGCAGCATCGGGTAGTAGTCCTTGCGGCGGAACAGGGAGAGCGGGACGCCCTTGAGGTACTCCATCGCGATGTAGTACTGGCCCTCCCACTCGCCGAGCTCGAAGACCTGGCACACGTTCGGATGCGAGATGCGCGCCGCGACGCGGGCCTCGTCGAGGAACATCGCGACGAACTGCGGATCGGTCGCGAGGTGCGGCAGGATCCGCTTGATACAGACGAGCTTCTCGAAGCCGCCGTCCCCGTGCAGGCGGGCGAGGAAGATCTCCGCCATGCCACCGGTCGCTAACTTCGCGACGAGCGTGTACTTCCCGAAGCGGCGGGCTTCGGACGCCGTGGCCGGCTCCATCGCCGGCGAGTATAGCGCTACCGGCCGGCGGTGGACCTATCGTCGCAACTTCGTGGTCTTTTCCGGGGTCTGCTCGTCGCGCACACGGGCGTGCTCGAGCAAGAGCTGGGTGACGCTCGTGTTCAGCTCGTCATGGCCGCCGATCGAGCACGGCGAGAACTCGAACTGGCCGACATGCCAGTCGAGCAGCGTCATGAGCCGATATTTTGCCGACCCGCTGCCCATGCTGCCCTCGACCTTGAGCACCCGGCCCTCGCTGACGAACAGGCGCGCGATCTCGCCGTCCCGAAGCAGCAGCAGGATGCCCGACTTGCGCTCGAACTCGAACAGCGACAGCAGCGTGCCGAGCCCGATGTCGACGAGGTTGCCGCGCAGGCCGGGGTTCGCGACCGGCGCGACGGGCGCGACGACCCGGTGCACGCGGATCACCAGCTCCTCGTCGAGGAACGGCCGCGGGATGTAATCGCGGATGCCGGCGCGGAACGCCTCGAGCCGCGCGAGATCGCCCTCGTCGCCGGTCAGCACGAGGGGCACGTCGGCCAGCGTCGCGTGCTCGGCCATCGCATACGCGAGATCGGTGCCGGTCATGCCGCGCTCGAGCGAGGCCGCGGCCACGATCACGTCGGGCCGCCACTGTGTACACGCGTCGAGGGCCTCGGGCAGCGTCGCGACCACGATCAGCTTGAAGCCGGCACTCTCGAGACAGCGCGCGATCCGCTCGCGCAGCGGCGAGCTCGGCTCGATCACGATCGCCTGGGTCGTCGTCGTCAGCCCCGGGTTCGTGGTCTCGATCCGGACGTTGTCGACGTGGGCGCGCAGCTTGAGCTTGGACGGCGTGTCGACGCCGATCAGCTCGAAGCCCATCCCCGGGTGGCGGCCGAGCGCGCGGGCCGCGTGCGGGGTCAGCATGTGAGCGACGCGCGCGCGCATCGTCAGGTACGTCGAGTCGGGCAAGGTCAGCCGGATCTCGGTCTCCTCGCCGATCGGGAGCAGCGCGTCGGTGCGGATGAACATGCCCCGCGCCGAGAGATCCTCGGTCTCCGCCTCGACGGGACCGCTCGGCCGGTCGAACTCGACACGACACCGACTGACCAGCCGCTGCTCGCGACCCCGGTGAGGCTTGGGCACCAGGTGCAGGATACCGGTCGCGCTTTTGGTTGTCCCGTTTACGGGAGTGCCGGGCCCAGACGCACGTTTTCACTATGTTGGCGCTCCCGGTTGCGGAATCCGGAAGTTTCAAGAATCTTTGAAATGTCTTGAAGCATCGAAAACGCGGAAGGCCATGCCCATGACGGTCGCTTTCGAATCGGTCACGTCGGCCGGGGCTGTCGTCCTCGATCGGCTCGCGAACATCAGCGGAGCCCGAGGCGCCGCCGACCTCCGGCAGCGCCTCGCCGCGCTCGGCCGCTGGGTGCGCGCGGACCTCGCAGAGTTCGAGGCGGAGCTCCAGACGGTGCCGCACGGCGCCCGCGTGATCCATCAGGCGGCCCATCACCTGCTCGATCTACGCGGCAAGCACCTGCGGCCGCTGTGCGTCGCGCTCGCCAGCCGGTTCGGCGACGGCTTCACCGATCGTGCGCGCGGCCTCGCGGTCGCGGTCGAGCTCGTCCACACGGCGACGCTGCTCCACGACGATGTCGTCGATCTCGCCGAGCATCGCCGCGGTCAGGCGACCGCCGCCGTCGTCTACGGCAACGCGGCATCGATCTTCGCAGGCGACTGGCTGCTGGTCGCCGCGCTGCGCCGGATCGGCGCGACCGGGGTCGACGGGCTGCTCGAGCGCATGCTCGAGGTGATCGACGAGATGATCATGGCCGAGTCGCTCCAGCTCGAGCGCCGCGGCCGTGTGGTCGCCGACCGCACCGAGTACTTCCGGATCGTCGAGGGCAAGACTGCCGCGCTGTTCCGCTGGGCGATGCTCGCGGGCGCGCGCTGCGCCGGGATGACCGGCGAGCACGAGGCGGTGCTCGAGCGCTACGGCATCCACCTCGGCGTCGCGTTCCAGGCCGTCGACGACGAGCTCGACTTCGCCGGACTGCAGGCGACGACCGGCAAGGATCCGCTCGCCGATCTGCGCGAGGGCAAGATGACGTATCCGCTGATCGTCGCGCTCGAGCGCGACACCGCACTGCGCGGGCGCCTCGAGGCAGTGATCGGGCAGGAGGCACCCGATCCGGCGGAGCTCGCCGCGATCGCCGCCGCCGTGCAGAAGACCGGTGCACTCGAGGCGACGCGCGAGCTCGCCGAGCAGCACGTTCGCCACGCGCTCGACGCGCTCGCGGCGCTGCCCGCCGGCACGGCCCGCGAATCCCTCGAGACCGTCGCGCTCGCTTCCCTGGAGAGGACGTCATGACACAGCTCGCTCCGCAGCCCGGCTCTTCGCTCCCCGCCGCGTCCCCCTCGCAGCTGCCGGCGCTCGGCAGCGGCGAGATGTTCGACCGGATCGCGGCCCGCTACGACTTCGTCAACCGCGTGCTGTCGCTCGGCCTCGACCAGCGCTGGCGGCGGCGCGTCGTGCGCGCGCTCGAGCTCGGCGAGCGGCCACGCGTGCTCGACGTCGCGACCGGCACGGGCGACCTCGCGATCGAGATCGCGCGCACGCGCCCCGGCGCGACCGTGATCGGCCTCGATCCGTCGAGCGGGATGCTCGGCGTCGCACGCGAGAAGGTCGCGAAGCGCGGCCTCGCCGATCGCATCGAGCTCGTCCTCGGTGACGCGCAGGCGCTGCCCCAGCAGAACTGCGAGGTCGATGCCGCGACGATCGCGTTTGGCATCCGCAACGTGCCCGACCGCGGCAAGGCGCTGCGCGAGCTCGCCCGCGTGGTCCGTCCCGGTGGCCGCGTCGCGGTGCTCGAGCTCGGCGAGCCCCGGCGCGGGCTGCTCGCCGCGGCGGCGCGTCTGCACTGCCATCACATCGTGCCGCGCCTCGGCGGCTGGCTCAGCGGCTCGCGCGAGTATCGCTATCTGCAGGCGTCGGTCGCCGCGTTTCCGTCGGCCGAGAAGTTCGCCGAGCTGATGCGCGAGTCGGGCCTTCACGTGATCGACGTCGCGCCGCTCACGTTCGGCGTCTGCACGCTGTACCTGGCGACCCCCGCCGAGGACAACTGACGTGAAGGCCGTACCCGACCTGCTGGCAGACCGCCTCGGCGACGTCGCCCCGGCGTTCGCGCGGCCGGGAACCGACGACGAGCTCGCGGCCGGCCTCGCGGTCGCGCGCAAGCACGCGGGCTGGACGTTCATCGCGCTGCCGGCGCCGGTCGTCGCCGCACCCGCGATCGTGGCGGCGTTGCCGTCGGTGCCGGTCGTCGCGTGGTCGTCGGCCCTCACGATCGTCGGCGCGGGCGCCGCGTGCGAGCTGCGCGGCACGGGCGCCGGGCGCTGGCACGACGTGATCGCGGCGGCCCGCCGGATCGAGTGCGGCGCGATCGTCGATCGCAGCGGTGCCGGCGCGCTCGCACGCCCTCGCCTGCTCGGCGGCCTCTCGTTCGCACCCGGCGCCGCCGATCGCGCACCGTGGTCGGGCTTCGGAGACGCGTGGTTCATGCTGCCGCGCTGGACGTACGTCCACGACGGCGTGCGCGCTGCGCTCGTGCTCGCGGTCGACGCCCGCGACGGACACCAGCCGGCGCGCTGGTCCGAGGAGCTCGCCGCGTTCCGGCTCGCGCTGACGGCACGCTTCACGCCACGGGTACAACCGCAGCTCGTCACCATCGATTATCCGCCGCACCCCTCGCGCGGTGCTGCGCGCCCCGGCGAAGCCGGCGCGTGCGAGCCCGGCGATCGCGACGCGTGGCGGGCGTAGGTGCGCGCGATCACCGACGCGATCGCGGC
>DAIRFU010000931.1:0-1767 GCA_036794935.1 Kofleriaceae bacterium
CGCCGGCGCCTGGCCGACCGCGAGCTCGCGCAGCTCACGCCCGAGTGGTGTGCCGTCGGGGCGGTCGACGTCGCCGGCGGCGGGGTGGCCTGGTGAAGTCCGCGCGCGCCAAGCTCGACGTCCAGGTCGTGCGCCACGAGCGCATCGACCCGGCTCGGCTCGCGCGGGTCGCCGAGATCCTGAAGCGAATTGTTGATAACGCCCGCAATCCGAACAAGGATGGCCGACCGTGAAGGCGGCGATCTACGCTCGTGTCTCTTCGCAAGCGCAGCGCGAGAAGCAGACGATCGAGTCGCAGCTCGCAGCGCTCCGCTCGTTCGTCGCGACGCAGGGATGGATCCTGGTTGACGTCTACGTAGACGACGGGCGCTCCGCGAAGACCGGCCAGCTCGAGCGCCGTGAAGGGTTCGCACGGCTCGTGCGCGATGCCGCAGCCCGCCACTTCGACGTCCTGGTCGTCGCCGACATTAACCGACTGACACGCACCGAGGACATGCGCGAGCGCGCCGAGATCCTCGGCCCGTTCCAGGCCGCGGGTATCCGCATCGTCACGCCCGCCGGCGGCGAGCTCGACCTCCGCACGATGCTCGGCGAGCTGTACGTGACCCTGCACGCGATCGTCGCGGCGGAAGAGAACCGCAAGCGCGCGGAGGCGATCATGCGTGGCAAGGCGCGCGCGATCGCCGAGGGTCGCAAGCCGGCCGGGCCGACGCCGTTCGGGCACGGCTACGACCGCGCAACCGGGGCCTGGTCGATCGACGAGCCGGCGGCCGCGATCGTGCGCGAGATCTTCCGCCGCGTCGCCGCCGGCGAGAGCTGCGTGATGGTCGCTGACGACCTGATCGCCCGTGACGCTCGGCCGGCGCCGCGAACCGGGTGGTCGCGCGCGGCCGTCTACCGGATCGTCCGCAAACGTTCGGTCGTCGGCGAGTGGGATGCCGACAAAGCACGCGCCGCGGTGATCCAGATCCCGCCGATCGTGACCGAGGACGAGTGGCAGGCCGCCGCCCGGGCATTGCTTGGCCACAAGCGCCGCGGCCTCGTGCGGACCAAGCACTTCTACCTGCTCGAGGGCCTCGCGCGCTGCGGCCACTGCGGCGCGCCGATCGCGATCCGGTCCGCGAGCCCGCGCCCGGCGCGCGAGGGTCGGCCGATCGCGGCCGCGTACGTCTGCCGCTCGCGCAAGCTGGGGCAGGGCTGCCGAGCGCTGATCGCGAAGTACCACGACCTCGATGCGCGCGTGTGGGCCGCGCTGTGCGACGAGCTCGACCAGCCCGACCTGCTCGCCGCCCTGGCTGACCTCGAGCGCGTGATCGATGCCGAGCACGACTGGCGGGCCGATGCCGCCGGCCACCGCGCGCACTTGGGCCGGCTCGAGAAGGTCGAGGGCGCGGTGATGGCTCGCTTCCGTCGCGGCCTGGTCAGCGAGGCGTCGCTCGACCGCGAGCTCGCGGGGATCGCGCGTGAGCGGAAGATGGTGCGCGAGCAGCTCGCCACGGCCGAGCGCGCCATCGGCTCCGCGCAGTCTGCACAGGCACGCCTGGCGGCCGCCACGGACACGCTGACGACGTTGCGGGCCGCGCTGCCGCTCGCGACGCCCGAGCTGCGCCGCGAGCTCCTGCGCGAGCTGGCGTGCGATGGGGGTGTCGTCATCCAAGACGGGCGCGCGCGGCTAGACCTGTGGCTCTTGCGAAGGTCACCGCGGGCATCCGCCACCCCGATCGTCTACGGGGTCGCTCCTGATTACAGGACCGAGCACGAGAAGAT
>DAIRFU010000039.1:0-18857 GCA_036794935.1 Kofleriaceae bacterium
ACACGAGCTGCGTACGCCGCACGATCACATGCGCGTGCTCGTCGAGACCGCACGCGAGCGCAATGATCCCAAGGTCCTCGACGAGATCGATCGCGAGATCGTCACGCTCGACGACCTGGTCGGCCGGCTGCTCGCGTCATCGCGCCTCGAGTTCGGCAACCTCGACCGGCGCGACCTCGATCTCGGCGAGCTGATCGCCGATGTCGCCGCCGCCGCCGGCATCGCGCCCGAGCAGATCGAGGCGGTCGGTGATGTCCGCGCGAAGGTCGACCCGACCCTCGTCCGCCGCGCCCTCGCGAACCTGATCGAGAACGCGCGCGTCCACGCCGGTGGTGCGATCGCCGTGCGCGCGCGGCGTCGCGCGAACCAGGTCGCGATCGAGGTCGACGACACCGGCCCCGGCGTACCGAAGGATCAGCGCGCCGATGCGTTCCGCGCGTTCACGCCATCGACCGGCGGCGGCCTCGGCCTCGGCCTCGCGCTCGTCTCGCGCATCGCGGTCGCGCACGAGGGCGGCGCCTGGATCGAGGACCGCCCCGGCGGTGGTGCGCGCGTCGGCTTCACCGTCTCGGTGGCGCCGCCCGCCGCGAGCTGAGCGTTCGGGCCGGCCGGCGTCCGGCCGCATCTCGGACGCGACGACCGCGATGCGGACCCGCAGCGCTCGAAGGTCGCGAAATCGTGCAGCTCACGAGCGGCCCTTCGCGTGCAATACGGGCGCGTCGTGGAGGTCTTGGTATCATGGAGCTCATGGATCGAGCTGCGTCCCGCATCGCGCCGCCCGTACCTTTGTCGTGGCACGCCGAGGGTGGGCACGATCAGATCGTCGTGCTTCGCAATCTCACCTGGGAGCAATACGAAGCGATCGATCGCGCGAAGGGAAACGCGCCACAACCACTCGCGGCGTATCTGGATGGCGAGCTCGAGCTCGTGACGACGTCGAGCCAGCACGAGCGTGTCAAGAAGCTGCTCGGCCGGCTCGTCGATGCCTATGCCGAGGAGCGTGGCCTCCGGCTCGATGGGTTTGGCCACGCGACGTTGCGCAGGAAGGCGAAGCGCGCCGGCGTCGAGCCCGACGATTGGTACAGGACCCGCAAGCGCAGCAAGGTTCCAGACCTCGCGATCGAGGTCGTGTTCACGAGTGGCGGTGTCGACAAGCTTGAGATCTATCGCCGGCTCGGCGTCGCCGAGGTGTGGTTCTGGGTCAACGGCAAGATCTGGGTCTATACGCTGAAAGACGGCGCCTACGAGGAGTCCGCACGCAGCAGCGCGTTACCGAAGATCGATCTCGGTGAGCTCGAGCGCATCATCGCTGCGAGTGACGACGACACCGACCAGATCGAGATCATCCGGGCATTCCGGGCCTCGTTACATTCGCGGTAGCTCGACGAGCCCGAGTGGTCACTCGGTGACGAGTTGCTGGCGGATCACCTGCTCGCTCGTCTTCAGCTCGTCGCCGATGATCTCGATGTCGTGGTTGATGTCGCCGGAGATCTGATCGATCGCCTGGGCGTCGAGCGCGCGCAGCTGGACGACCTTGGTCGGCAGCGCGCCGAGCACGGCGACGAGCCGCATGAGGTTCGCGTCGATGCGGTCCTTGCTTGCCTTGAGCTCCTTGAGCGAGCGGAGCTCGTCCATGCGCGCGTCCTTCGCCTCGTCGTACGACCGGCGGGTGGCGGGATCCTTGGCGCGCGCGGCGCGCGAGGCGAGCTGCTTGACCTCGGCGACGAGCGCCGGCAGGTTGATCTTCGAGAGGTGCGTGGTGATGTCCTCGGCGCGCTCGACGAGGCGGACCGCGTTCATCTCGAGCTCGTCGAGGGAGCCGAGCGTGTTCGAGATGTGGACCTGGAGGTCCTGCGGGGTGTCGTCGAGGACGCGCTGGAGTGCGGCCTTGTTCGCGAGGAGCTTCTGGACGTCGGATCCTTGATGTCATCGGGATCGCGACAAGGCGTCGATCATCGCGCTGCAGCTGACGAAGACGAAGTCCCAGCTCGCCGAGAACGGGGGCCAGCTCGCGATGCACGAGCAGGCCTATCAGAACAACCTCAAGAAGATCCAGTACGCGAACAAGAAGCTCGCCGGCCTCAAGGATAAGATCGCGAAGTACGACGCCGACCTCAAGATGAGCGCGGCGGAGGCCGAGATCGCGTCGCAGATGGGCGACACCGCGTATCGCGGCCGCATCATCTGGATGCTGTTGACCGCGCGCCCCGATCAGCTGCCGGTCGATCTCAAGCGCCAGGGCCGCGCCGAGGTCCACATCCCGCTGTTCTATCCGATGGACCAGGCGGAGCTGCGCTCGATGCTCATGGTGCTCGCGAAGAAGGCGGGCGCGACGCTCGCGAGCACGACCTGCCCGATACGGTGCCGCACCAGGGCAACCTGTCGGGCGCCGACATCGAGGGCATCATCGGCCGCGCGTACCGGATCTCGCTGCTCGCGGGCTCGCGCTCGATCACAAAGGCGGCGCTCGAGACCGCGCTCGCCGGGTTCATGCCGTCGACGCAGACGCTCGAGCGCGAGGCGCGGGAGCTGGCGGCGATCATCGAGTGCACCGACGTCGAGTTCCTGCCGCCGCACGCTACACGAGCTGACCGCCGCGCGCGTCAAGTCGCTGAAGCTCTGAGAGCGCCGGCGGGCGCGGGCCGGCTCACCGCGCCGGCAGCGTGAAGCGCGTGGCGTGCGCGATCGCGGCGGTGACCTGGTCGAGCGGCCGCGTCGCGAGCGGCAGGATCAGGAGCGCACCATCGTCGTGCGCGACGATCCAGCGATCCGGTCCCAGCACGACACCGGTCCGCACACCGTGATCGATCTCGATCGTGGCCCGCTCGCCATCCACACGCTCGACGCTGCCGTCGCGCGTGACGGCATGCACGGCTCCGCCCGGCACGACCGCGAGCGCAGTCGCAGCCGACGCGAGCACCGCCGTCATCGTGCTGCCGTCGGCGACGGCCACGCGAATCACCCGGTTGTCGCGGCCGGCGGAGACGACGACGCCTCGGTCGACGGCGAGCGCGGTGACGGCACCGGTGTGCCGCGCCAGCACGTGCGAGCCAGCGAGCGCACCGTCGCGCATGTTCCACGCGACCACCGCGCCGTCGTTGCCGGCCGCGAACACCCGATCGCCCGCGGCCGAGAAGGCGACGAAGTGCGTATCACCGCGCAAGCCCGTGGCGGTGGCGGAGGCGACGAAGGTGTCACCCGCACGCCGCCACAGCCGTAGCCTCCGGTCCTGACCTCCCGACACGAGCACGTCACCGGAGCGATCGAACGCGAGCGCGTCACTGCCACCCGTGTGGCCCACGAGCTGACCGGCGGGCGCGCCGGCCGCGGTGAACAGATGGATGGGGCCGGCGTTGCTGGCGACGGCGACCCGGTCGTGCGTCGTCGCGATCGCCTTGATCACGCCATGCACGTTGACGGTGGTCGGCGTCGCGCCCCACCACGTCACCTCGCCTTCGGCCGTCCCCGTGACCACCGTGCCGCCGACGAGCGCGAGCGCCGTCGCCCGGCCGGTCAGTGTGCCCAGTCGCGTGCGCGCGCCACCGGCGAGCGACCACAGGAACACGCTGCCGGCCTCGTCGATGGCGGCGAGACGCGTGCCGTCGGTCGCGAACCGGGTCACGACATCGTCGGCCTGGAGCAGCCGTGGCCCCAGTGTCTTCAGGTCCCACCGGCGGACCACGCCTGCGCTGTCCGACGACAGCAGCGTGGTCGCGGTGAGCTCGAGGTGGCGAATGCGGCCACGGTGGCCGCGCAGGCGTATCGCGCGGCCGTCCCGGAGATCGCGCAGGACCAGCACGCCGTCGTCGCCGCCGTCTGCCAGCCAGTGGCCGTCCGCCGAGAGCGCGAGGCTGCGCACCTGCGAGCGATGCCTGCCGAGCGTGCTCGTGGTTCCGCCCTCGATGCGCGTGACCGTGCCACCCACACCACCGAGCACGGCCCAGCCGCCTCGCGGTGCAAACGTCGCGCGCTTGATGTTCTGGTGCGTTGCCACGAGCCCATCCTCGACGAGCACTCCGCCGGCCACGTGCCAGTGGTGCACGCTGCCGTCCACGGTGACGGCGGCGGCGTGCCGGCCATCTGTCCACACGTTCGCGACGTCGGCGCCCGTCTCGGCCGTGCTCGCACGCCACGACGGGACCGACCACAGCCAGACATGGCCTGCGTGATCGCCGGCGATCAGTGCGCTGCCGTCCTCCGCGAACGCCACCGCACCCACCGCGGTGTGCGATGCCACGAGCTCGCGCTGCTCGGCGACCGACCACACGCGGAGATGGCCGCGATCGTCACCGCTCGCGAGCCATGTCGAGTCGGGAGACCACGCGACGTGCTGGACATCACCCGCGTGCCCGATCAGCTCCGCCATCACCTTGCCGTCGCGCCCGATCACGTAGGCCTCGCCGTCGTCGCCGCCGACCGCGATCCGTGCACCATCGGGCGATGGGCGCGCGACGTGGACGCGGCCGCGCTTCGCCTCGAGCAGCGTACGCGGCACGAACGCGGGCGGCTCCCAGAGCACGACGCGCCCGTCGTACCCGCCGGTCACGAACGCCTCGCTGGCGGGCAGCGCTTCGACCCAGTGGACCTCGTCGGTGTGGCCGCGCAGGACATCGTGCGCCACGCCGCGTGCGATCGCCTCGTCGAACACGGCCGATACCGCGCCGGTGTCGACGCCGCGCGCCGTCAGCGTCGCGAGCCACGCGAGCGCCTCGGTGGGATCGCGCTCGAGCGCGGCACGCGCCTGCTTGACGACGAGCTGGTTGGCGCGGCCTTCGAGATCGGCGCGTGCATCCTCCGCGATCGTGCGGGCGTGCTCCGCCGCCTCGCGCGCCGAACGCGCGTCGAGCCACAGGCCCGTGACCACGGCCGCGAACGTCGCGGTGGCCAGCGCAGCGCCGGCGAGCGCGGTGGCGAGCAGCGGCCGCCGCTTGACGAACCGCCGGGCGCGCTCGGCCGTGCCGGGCACGCGAACCGAGACGGGCGACCCGGTCAGGAGCCGGCGCACGTCGTCGGCGAGCGCCGCGACCGACTGGTAGCGATCGGCGGGACTCTTCTCGAGCGCCTTGCCGGCGATCGCCTCGAGATCGCCGCGCAGCGCCGGATCGCGCTTGCCGAGCGGGATCGTGGGGTCCTCGCAGATCACGCGCGTCACGACGGGCAGCGGCAACTCGCGCACGTCGTGCGGCAGCTCGCCCGAGACGAGCTCGTACAGGATGACGCCGAGTGTGTAGACATCGGAGCGCGCGTCGACCGCATCGGGCCGCAGCTCGGCTTGCTCGGGGCTCATGTACAGCGGCGTCCCCACGAGGTCGCCCGCGCGCGTGTCGCCCGGCGTCGATCCGTTGTCGACGAGGCGCGCGACGCCGAAGTCGAGAATGACCACGCGCTGATCGGAGCGGACCATCACGTTCGATGGCTTGAGATCGCGATGGATCACGCCGTTGACGTGGGCATGGTGGACCGCGTCGCAGATCGCGAGGAACAAGCGCAACCGCTCCTCGCGCGAGAGCGGTCCGGCGAACCGGTCGAGGGTCACGCCGTCGACGTACTCCATGACGAGATAGGCCTGGCCCGCCTCGTCGCCGGCCTCGAGCACGCGCGCGATGCTCGGATGGTCGAGCTGGGCCATGATCTGCGCCTCGGCCTTGAAGCGCGCGAGCGCGTTCTCCGAGCGCGCGAACAGGACCTTGATCGCGACCGGGCGGCGCGGCTCGATCTGCTCGGCGGCGTAGACGGTGCCCATGCCGCCCTCGCCGATCACGTCGTGCATGCGATAGCCGGGGATCGACAGCGCGGGCCGCGGCCGCCGGCTCGCTCGCCGTTCATCGACGGTCCTGGCGAGAGCCTCGGCCGAGACCACGCGCGCGCCGGCCTTGTCTGCGCCGGCATGGCTCGCGAGCAACGCGGCGAGCTCGTCGGCGAGCGCTGGGTCCGAGCTGCGCACGCGTTCGATCAGGGCCGCCTGCGCGTCCCCGGCGAGCTCGATCGCCTCGTCGAACAGCGCGGTCAGCGCCTCGATCTCGGCAGCGTGGAGGTCGGCCATCCCACCTCTATCTTGCCATCACTGCCCTCGCGCCCCGGCCGCTACACGATCAACCGTGCGCGCACGCGGCCGGCCGGGCCGGCATCGACCTCGACGACGTCGCCGGGGCGGAGCAGGGCGCTCGAGGTCGCGTACATCGAGATCAGGAAGTCGGCCTTGCGGAAGCGATCCTTGACGAGGCTCGCGAACCGCCGCCGGATCGCGCTCAGCCGCATGCCGATCCCCGACGGGGTGCCGGTGGTGATCACGTCGCCGCGCACGAGCGGTCGGCCGAGCTGGCCGCGCGCGACCCGCACGATCGCGGCGAGGTCGTAGAGGAGATCCTTCGTCGAGCCGTGCTGGCGCTCCTCGCCGTTGACGCGCGTGATCAGCGTGAGCTCGGGGATCGTCGCGAGCCCGCCCTCGGGCGCCCACACGCGGTCGGCGATCGGCAAGAAGCGCACGAACGACTTCGCGCACGCCCAGTAGTCGTCGGGGTGCGGCATGTTCTCGCCGAAGACCTGGCAGATCCGCGCGGTGAGGTCGTTGCACGCGGCGAGGCCGAACGGCTGCGGGACGCCGGCGGCGAGGCGCTCGTCGTCGATGTCGCCGAGGGCGACGACCGCGAGCTCGCCCTCGTAGTCCATCACGGCAGGCACGATCGGCATGCGCTTCCGGATCTCGACGTCGAGCTTCGGCTCGACCTCGGCGAGCGCGGCGAGCAGCTCGTCGGTCGTCGGCACCGGCACGCGCGCGTCGCCGCTCGGCGCGAGGGTACGCAGGTGCTTCATGAACGCGGTCGGCAGCGAGCCTGGCTCGATCCGCTGGCCGGTCTCCTTGACGTGATCGGCGTACGTCAGGCCGAGCGCGACGATCGACTGCACCGCGGGCCACTCGATCTGATCGGGCCGTCGGGGGATGTCCGCCACCGGATGCGGCGGGCGCGCCACCTCGTCCCAGCCGATGTACGGCACACCGGGCAGCGGCGCGGCCTGGTGGATCTCGACGGCGACACCGCCGGCCGTCCGCCGCTCGTCGGTGAGCTTCCAGCTCGCGCCCGGCGCTCTGCGCGAGAACACCTCGAGGTACGCCGAACCGATGTCGCTCTGCGCGACCATGAGGTCGCCGCCCTCGACGTCGCGATACGCGTAGCCGACCATCTCGTCGGTCTCCGCCCACGCGTGGGCGTGGACGAGCCGGCGCGCACCCGCGACCGTCGCGGAGATCAGCCCGTGCGGATGCGCGGCGGTCGCCGGCGTACCGGTGAATTTCTCGGCGCCGTCGAACGCGAGCGACGACAGCCCGAGGCCGAACCGATCGCGCAGCGAGATCGCGGTGAGCTCGAGCGATGCCTCGTGGGTGGCGTCGCCGAGCCACGGCGTCCAGATCCAGTGCAGCGTCGGCACCCGGCGCTTGCCCCACAGGTGCATCGCGAGCGCGCGGCCGCGCAGCTCGATCGTGCGGTCGCCGGCGACGATCGTCGCCTCGCAGCGGGCATCGTTGACGACCTGGCGCGCGTGCGTCGGCGCGGGCAGCCACGCGGGCAGCTCGTCGGCGAGCGGCTTGCCGCCCTGCCACGTCGCCGTCCAGCGCAGCCCGTCGATCGCGCCGGCCGCGCCGGTCTTCGCGAGGTAGGCGTCCTCGAGCCGGATCAGCTCGTCGCCGGCGTCCGGATCGCCGACCGTCGCGTGATCGATCGGCACGAAGCGCTTGCCGGCGCGCGTCGCGGGCGTGGCGTCGGCGTCGAACTAGGCGCCCCACACGGTCGCCCGGCCCTCGCCCTCGCGGGGGACGAACAGGGTCTGGCGGATCCACAGTGCGCGGCGCCGGTCATCGTCGAGCAGGACCGCGAACCAGATCTCGAACCACGGGCGCTGGCCACGCCAGAAAGGCCGGTCGAGATCCCGAGGCATCTCCTCCACATACATCGATTGCCGCAGGCGCGCTACCAGCGAGGACCTCCGGACCGTGGGGCCTCGCGAGGTTGCGAGCGACGCGACCTCCTTGGTCCGAGCGCGTCCCCGTGGGATATGTGTCCACCGCAGCGCTGGGTCACGGCTCCTTACTGCAGCGTGCAAAACATGTCTCTCACGACCGGAGCACGACTCGACGTGGCATCCCGGACCGACGCCAGAAGTCGCTTGCTCGCCGAGCTGGCCGGTGCCCCGGCGCGCAAGGGGTACGGCATCGCGTATGACCTGCTCGGCAACCGCGCCGAGGCCGAAGAGGCCGTGCAGGAGGCGCTCGCGCGCGCCTGCGAGGCAATCGGAGATCTTCGCGACCCTGCGGCCGCGCCTGCGTGGTTCTTGCGCATCGTGACCACGATGTGTCTGCGCACGCTGCGGCGGCGCAAGCTCAAGCGGACGCTGTTCGGCTGGCTGCCGGGCAAGGAACAGGCCGACGTCGGCGTCGATGCGTCGAGCGACGCGATCGCCGAGCGCATGCACGCCTCGGCGGGGCCGATCGCCACCGAGGCACTCGCCGACCGCGAGCAGCTCGGGGCGCTGCTGTCGCGCATCGACGCGCTGTCATCGCAGCAGCGTGCCGCGCTCGTGCTGCGTTACGGCCACGACCTGCCGGTCGCCACGATCGCCGAGATGCTCGGCGTCGAGCTCGCGACCGCGAAGACACATCTCGTGCGCGGACTCGCGCGCCTGCGCGATCTGATGGAGGAGCACCGATGAGTACCTGTGATCGAGTCGCCGAACGCGTCGTGCTCGGCGAGCCACTCGGCGACCTCGGCGAGCACGCCGCGACCTGCGAGCGCTGCAAGCGGCTCGTCGCGCTGCCGGTCGAGCTCGGCGCCACGCATCGCGAGGTCGATCCGGGCCTCGGCTTCTCCGCGCGGATGACCGCGGGGGCGCAGCACCGGATCGGCGTGCGCCGCCGCCGCCGGATCGCCGCGGCCGCCGCTGCTGCCGTCGCGGCGACCTCGCTCGGCGTGTTCGCGTTCACGCGCGCTCCGGATCGCGAGCCACGCGTCGCCGAGACGCCGGAGCAGCCTGCGCTGCAGGACCGGGCCACGCCGGCCGCCGCGACCGATCCACACGACGATCCGTGGAACACCGGGGATTCCGACGAGCGCGACGACGCCGATGAAGACGTGCGCGCGCTCGTCCAGCTCGCGAACACCGACCGGTCTGCCTCCCTGTCCGCCGACTGGGGGTACATCGGCAAGCCGCTCGCGCCCTATCGCACTCTGCTTCGAGGAGTCAGCCATGAGTAAGTTGTTCACCACGGTTCTGCCGTCCCTCCTCGCGGGCGGCCTTCTGTTCGGCAGCGCGCTGACCGGCGCGCAGCCCGCACCGCCCGCACCGCCGGCGCCACACGCGCCACGGGCGCCACGCGCGCCGCGAGCGCCGCGGCCGCCGAACCCACCGAAGCTCCACATCGATCTCGGCGATCTCGATCACATGGTCGATCAGCAGATCGATCAGGCGCTGCAGTCGATCACGAGCAACTCGCAGATCCCACCGCACGTGCGCGCCGCGATCAAGCAGCGGCTCGACAAGGTGCGCATCAAGGTCAAGCAGCGGTTGTCGAAGGTCGATCCGGACGATCTCGAAGGGCTCGGCGAGGAGCTCGGCAACATGGGCGAGGAGATCGGCGAGGAGATGGAGGCGTTCGGCGAGGACATGGACTCGTGGGGCAAGCAGTTCGAGAAGCAGATGCGAAAGCAGATGAGCTCGAAGCACCTGACGTGGCGCGGAGGGCCGCCGGCCGACGTCGACGTCGACCTCGACTTCGGCGGCGACGACGACCTGCCCGACATGGCCGATCTCGACGACGCCGATGACCTCGACGATGCGATGAAAGATCTCGGCGACCTCCGGCTCGCGCCCGCCCAGCGCGACCAGCTGCGCAGGCTGCGGGCAGACAGCGACTCGAAGGTGGCGAACGCGCGGCGCGACCTCGACCGCGCGTCGGAGAAGCTGCGCCAGCTGCTCGCGGCCGGCAGCGCGAGCGATCAGGAGATCGCGCGCTCGATCGACAACGTCACGCGACTCGAGGCGGACATCCGCAAGGCGCGCATCCTCGCGTGGGTGAACGCGCGGCGGGTGCTCGACCAGGCGCAGCGCACGAAGATCGAGTCGGCCGCGCGCCGGTCGCGATAGCCGACGGCAAGGGCGCCTCGCGAGCGCTGCGAGCACCTTGGCCCGCGCGCATCCCATCGCGGATCGCGCATGCTATAGCTCGCGCTGGATGCGCCTTCTGCTCGCCGCCGTAGCGACGCTCGCCGCCTGCGCGGGCGACAAGGACGAGGCGCCGCGGCCGCCGCCGGCGAATCCGCCGGTGCCCGGTGTGCTCGTGCGCGGGGATGCCGGGATCACCGCGGTCGTCACCGGGGTGGTGCCGGGTGACAGCGGCAACGATGACTCCACCGGCGCGGCGCGGCCGCCGCAGGCGTTCCTGCGTGGATCGCGACCGGGCCGGCCGATCGATGTCACGTTGCGCTCGACGCCGCCGGGCGCGCAGGTCGCGGTCGATGGCACCGTCATCGGCAACACCCCCTCGTTCTGGAGCGGCATGGCCGACGGCCACGAGCACGAGTTCGTGTTCACGATGCGCGGCCACGCGATCGCGCGCTACCGGTTCGTGCCGGTCGCGAGCGGCGTGATCCACGGTCGGCTCGACCCGATTCGCGAGCGGCCCGATGCGAGCATGCTGCCGCCGCCCGAGGTCGTGCCTCCACGACCGACACGGGCGCCGATGGCGAGCTCGCCGGCCGCGCCGCCCGCGGTCCGTGGCGATGCGTCCGCCGCACCGGCACCCGAGACCTCGCCGATTCCGGGGCCTGTCGGACCGACGCCGAGTGCCGAGACCGTCGAGCGGCCGCCGGTCGGCCCGTCGCCCTAGCGAAGGGTTGCGCCCGCCACCGACTCGACGCGACAATGGTCGAGAAGTGCAAGCGCCGTCGACGCGACCAAAGATCGGCTTCGTACTGTCGGGAGGCGGATCGCGAGGCGCCTACGAGGCCGGGATCATTCACTATTTACGCACCGATCTGGCGCGGCGGCTCGGCCGCCACGTGCCGATCGACATCGTCAGCGGGACCAGCGTCGGCGCGATCAACGCGGCCTTTCTGGCCGCCACGATGGGCGATCCCGACACCCAGGCCCAGCAGATCATCGCCGGCTGGCGGGCGCTGCAGCTCGAGGAGCTGATCAGCCTCAAGGCGAGCGACATGCTCCGCGCGGTGCGCCTGCTGCTCGGCGGGGAGCCGCCGCCGCCGCCACCGGGCAGCTTTCGCTACGGCGGTCTGCTCGACACCAGCGGCCTCGAGCGGTTCGTGATTCGCGTGATCCCGTGGCGCGGGATCGAGCGCAACCTTCGCTCGCGCAACCTGCACGCGCTGTCGGTCTCGGCGACCCACGTCGGCACGGGCCACACCGTCGTGTTCCTGTCGAGTGCCGAGCCGGTGCCGCGCGAGTGGAGTCGCGATCCGTTCGTGCGTCACCGCGCGGCGCGGATCGGTCCGCGCCACGTGCTCGCGTCGGCCGCGATCCCGATGCTGTTCCCGGCCGTCAAGATCGGCGACGAGTACTTCACCGACGGCGGCCTGCGCCAGAACACGCCGATGTCGCCCGCGATCCGGCTCGGCGCCGATCGGCTGCTGCTCGTGTCACTGCGCCACGTCAAGAAGCAGGAGCCGAAGGTGCTCGAGACCGAGCGTGTCGAGGCGTATCCCAAGCCGCTGTTCCTCGCCGGCAAGGCGCTCAACGCGCTGCTGCTCGATCACACCGAGTACGACCTCATGCGCATGCAGCGGATCAACATGATCCTCGATGCCGGCCACGCGTCGTTCGGCGATCGCTTCGAGGAGATGATGAACCACGAGCTCGTGCGCCTGCGCGGTGCGCCGCTGCGCCGGATCGAGGCCGTGCACATCCGGCCCTCCGAGGACATCGGCGCCCTCGCGGCCGACTTCGCGCAGGCCGGCAAGGTCAAGGTGAAGGGCCTGATCGCGAAGCGGCTGATCCACCAGCTCGCGAACGGCGAGGCGCGCCACGAGAGTGACCTGCTGTCGTACTTACTCTTCGACGGAGATTTCGCAGCCGAGCTGATCGAGCTCGGCCGCCGCGATGCGGCGAAGAAGGAAGACGAGCTCGCCGCGCTGTTCGACGTCTCGACCGCGGTGCGCCACCCCGCCGCCACCGCGGTGGGACAGGAGTAGGACAGCCTGCGACGGGGTGCACACGCGCCGAGCGCGTGGCAATGTCGGCGCCATGCTCAGGCGCCTGCTCCCGCTCGTGCTCGCCGCGCTCGTCGCGTGTGGCGGCTCGTCACCCAAGCCCTCCACACCGCCGGCGGCGCACCCCGACGGTACGGCTGCGACCACGGGCCCGGCGGGCGGCGCTGCGACCGCGCCCGATACGGCGCCGCTGCCGCTGTGGCCCGAGCTCACGAAGGGCACGCTCGCGAACGGCCTCACCTATTACATCCTCAAGCACGAGAAGCCCGAGAAGCGCGCGCTGCTGTGGCTCGCGGTCGACGCCGGCTCGGTGCAGGAGGACGACGACCAGCGCGGGCTCGCTCACTTCGACGAGCACATGGCGTTCAACGGCACCAAGCGGTTCGCCCACAACGATATCGTCACGTACCTCGAGAGCATCGGCATGCGGTTCGGCGCGGACCTCAACGCGCGCACCTCGTGGGACGAAACCGTCTATCAGCTCGAGGTTCCGAGCGACAAGCCGGACTACATCGCGAAGGGACTCGACATCCTGCGCGACTGGGCCGGCGACGTCACCTATGACTCCAAGGAGGTCGCGAAGGAGCGCGGCGTCGTGCTCGAGGAGTGGCGGCTCGGCCGCGGCGCCGGCATGCGCCTGTTCGACAAGCACGCGAAGGTGATGTTCAAGGGCTCGCGGTACGCGAACCGGATCGTGATCGGCAATGCCGAGACGATCAAGAAGGCGCCGGTGGACGCGCTCGTCCGCTACTACAAGGACTGGTACCGGCCCGACCTGATGGCGGTGATCGCGGTCGGCGACTTCGATCCCGCGACGATCGAGCGCGAGATCAAGGCCCGCTTCGGTGACCTGCCGCGTGCGAAGTCGCCGCGGCCGCGCCCGAGTGGCGGCATGCCCGAGGCGCACGGCACCCGGATCTCGATCGAGACCGACCACGAGGCGACGCGCACGACGGTATCCATCGAGAATCCCGTCGCCCACCGGCCGGAGGCGAGCAAGCGCGACTTCCGGCGCATGATGGCCTAGCAGCTCTACACCGCGATCCTCAACGAGCGCCTCGCATCGATCGCGCGGCGGCCCGACGCACCGTTCATCGCGGCGGGCGGCGGCATCCAGGGCGTCGTGCGCGACATCGACAGCTTCTCGCGGTTCGCGGTCGCCAAGCAGGGCAAGGTGGAGGACGCGCTGCGCGCGCTGATGACCGAGGTCGTGCGGATCGACAAGCACGGCATCACCGCGACCGAGCTCGAGCGCGCTCGCGCGAACCTCGAGCGCGGCTACGAGCAGATCGTCGACACCGAGGCGACGCGCGACAGCCGCACGTTCACCGAGGAGATCACGCGCAACTTCTTCGAGGACGAGCTGATCGTCGGCGCCAAGGCCGAGCGCCAGCTCGCGCTCGACGTGCTGCCGACCCTGACCCTCGCCGAGCTCGACCAGCTCGGGGCCTCGTTCGGCGGCGCCGACGGCCGCGTTATCCTGATCTCGGCGCCCGACGGCGCGCCGCTGCCCACGCGGGACCGCGTGCTCGCGATCGCCAAGGAGGTCACCAAGGCGCCCGTCGAGCCCTGGGAGGATGCGACGCCGCAGACCGCGCTGATGGACAAGGCGCCGAAGGCCGGCACGATCACGAAGGAGGTCACGAACGACCGCGTCGGCATCACCGAGTGGACCCTGTCCAACGGCGCCCGCGTGATCGTCAAGCCGACCGACTTCGAGCTCGACAGCGTCTCGATCAGCGGCGACTCGCCGGGCGGCACCGCGCTGGCGTCCAACCGCGCGTTCCCGAACGCACGCTGGGCCGACGATGTCGCCGATCTCGGCGGCGTCGGTGACTTCGATGTCGAGACCCTGAACAAGCTGCTCGCCGGCAAGCGCGTGCGCGTGTCGACGAGCATCGGCGAGATCAGCGAGTCGATCGATGCCGGCGGCTCGGCGAAGGACCTCGAGACCATGCTGCAGCTCGTCCACCTGCGGATGACCGCGCCGCGCAAGGACGTCGAGGCGTTCGAGGTCTGGAAGAAGAACTTCAAGGAGCAGCTCGCGAACGCGATGCGCTCGCCCGAGTTCCGCTACGCGCGCGCCTCCAACGCGGCCCTCTGGGGCAACGCGCTGCGCCGCCGGCCGCCCGAGCCCGCCGACATCGAGAAGATCGATCAGGACAAGGCGCTCGCGTTCTACAAGCAGCGCTTCGCGAACGCCGCCGATTTCACGTTCGTGATCGTCGGCTCGGTCAAGCTCGATACCCTGAGGCCGCTCGTCGAGACCTACCTCGCGAGCCTGCCCGCCAAGGGCAAGCACGAGAAGGAGAAGGACCTCCACCTCCGCCGCGTCCGCGGCGTCGTCAAGAAGTCGTTCGCGCTCGCGTCCGAGCCCAAGGCGACCGTCCAGCTCGACTTCCACGGCCCACAGAAGTGGACGCGCGACAACGACCGCGACATGGCCATCCTCGGCCAGGTCCTCTCGATCAAGCTGCGCGAGTCACTGCGCGAGAACCTCGGCGGCGTGTATGGCGTCGGTGCGCGCGGCCGCATCTCGCGCTCGCCGTTCCAGGAGCGCGACTTCTCGATCAGCTTCGGCTGCGATCCGACGCGCGTCGACGAGCTGACCAAGGCCGCGTTCGACGGCATCGCGGCGATCGCGAAGAACGGCGTCGACGCTGCGACCCTCGATCGCGTCAAGCAGACCTTCATCCGCTCGCGCGAGACCGAGCTGCGCCAGAACGGCTTCTGGCTGGGCTGGCTCGCCAGCGCTTATCGCTATGGCGACGATCCGGCGCTCGTGCTCGACACCGGGCCGATCGTCGCGCGCATGAAGTCCGAGCTCGTCCAGGCCGCGGCGAAGCGCTACCTGTCCGCGAAGCAGTACTACCAGTCGGTGATGCTGCCGGCGAAGACGAAGTAGGGAGAATCCACCTGATTACCAGCGCTTGGGTGGTAAATAGTCGCCACGTTATCGAAATCACGATATGATTATCGAGGTTTCGATATGCGGCAGGCCAGATCCAAGATCTTACTCGGGAAAAAGCGACGCG
Organism: Kofleriaceae bacterium; assembly: GCA_036794935.1. Classification (GTDB taxonomy): domain Bacteria; phylum Myxococcota_A; class Polyangia; order Haliangiales; family Haliangiaceae; genus JABFXX01. Next base: position 15,251 of record DAIRFU010000039.1, read on the forward strand.
AGATCGGTTCGAAAGTACGCGCACTGCGCGTCGATCGCAAGTGGAGTCAGGCGCACCTCGCAAAGCGGATCGGGTTATCCCAGAGCCGGCTCAGCGAGATCGAGAGCGGCGCGGGCTCGTTCACCGCCGAGCAGTTTCTTCTCCTGCTCGCGCTCTTCAACGTGCCCCTCTCGACATTCAGCGACGAAGTGCCGAAGCCAGAGCTCGCGCTTCAGAATGCGCTCGCACGCCTGGGGGCATCACACCTCCACGAAGCGGACCACGTGCTGCCAAGCGAGCAGCTCGCGGAAACCACCGACGTCATTCGTGAGGTGCTGGTCAGCGGATCACCGCGCCTCGTGACCGGTGCGGCGCCGGTCCTGGTGCGGCACGCCCGCGAGGTGAACCTGCGAAAGCTACAGGTGGACCTGCAGCAACTAGGCTTCAATTGCCGGTTGCCTTGGTTGATCGACAATACGTTGGCGGCCCTCGCACTACTCCGCGACGATACGCCACGCAAGCTGATCCCGGCGATCGCGTCCCTGCGGCTGTTCGCGAATCTCGTCCGCGATTATCGGGCGATATCGCCCGAGCTCGACCTGCTCGATCCGGCTATTCGCAGCGAGAAGACTGTCGAGGACATACGCCGCAACGGCTCGGAGATCTCGCGCCGTTGGGGGATCGTCACCGTACTGACCCCCAAGGACTTTGTCGAACCCTTGAAGGTGGCGCTTGAATCGCCTTGAGGACTTCTTCTCCGATCTCGACGGAAGCTGGTCCTACGAGCGCGGCACGAAGGACAGCGATGTCTTCGAGACACTCTCGCTCACGAAGGAGATCCAGGCGAGGCTGCTCGCGCTGGCGGGAAGAGGAACGGCGCTGCACGCCCGCCACAAGCTCTACGTCGATGTAGTCGCGAACGGAATCCCGTTCTTGCCGGCCGCGCCGGTATGGCACGCAGCCGCAGCACTCAACCCGGACCTGCGCCATCTCGAGGTGCGTGTGCTCGATGTCGTCGATGTCGTCGTGAGCAAGCTCAAGCGCTTCAGCGCGAATGACATCGCGGACATCGATGCGATGGTCCAGCGCGATCTCGTGCCGCATCGTCGACTCGTGGACCGATTCCGGTCGGCGTTCGATCTGTTCTCGTACGATGCTCGCGCCGCTGATCTGCCACGTTACGTCGAGAACCTGCAGCGAGTCGAACGCGACATGCTCGGCGAACCCGAGACGGAGATCGATCTGTCAGCTCTCCGTTACTGAGGGATGTTTCGGCGGCGCGCGAGGACTCACACAGTGGCTCGATTCGTACATCGAGGAGCCGCTGCAGAATGTGCAAGATGGATCACGCCGAAAACAAGGGAGGATCCATGTCGCGCCACATCAGTCTGGTTGTTCTTGTCGGCCTGATCGCAGCCTGCGGAGCGGATGTCGTGGAGCAACCCGCGCCATCACCATCCGGTGAGCGGATCCAGGTCGTCTCTGCGGACGACGATCAGGGACTCGCGGTCGTCTACACCACGCCCGAGCTCTCGTTCCGACTGGAGGGCCGCCTCGATGGTGACATCGCGTGGTCTCGCATCCTCGACGCGAACGGCGAGCAGCTGACGGAGCTCTCGTTGAGCACCACGCTCGGCGAGTTCGGTAGCGACGCGATGCTGCGGGAGATCGAGGAGGTGGCGATGGGGATCACGCTCGAGCGCGCTGCCGACCTGCAGGCCGCGGTCGAGTCGCTGGTGCCGGTGCTCACCGCGGACGGTCGCCCGGATGCGGAGTACTTCGCGGCCCACATCGACCTCGTGATCGATCAGGTGCTGTTGCTCGCGACCCTCTCCGCGGGCGGCGTCAGTCCGGCACCGCCGTGCCCGGAGTGGCTGGCGCGCCCGGCTGAGTCGCCGTACCACACGATCGCGGACCATCACGCGCAGTTGCTCGAGATGAAGGCCGCCGGCACGGACATGCCGGCCTCGCTGTCGTGCGCCTGGTACAACCCGTGCTGCCTGCACGACTATGCGTGCATCCTGTGCGGAGCGGGGACGAACTATGCGCTGCTGTGCGGCTGGAATTGCACGATCGGAATGGATTGCATGGGTCGCTGCGGCGGCGGCTGCGGCTGACCTGCGAGCGCGTCGATACCGGATGGCGACGTAGCGGTCATGCCTGATCGGCGCTGCGGGCCTGCTCGGCGCGCGCGAGGATCTCGGCGCGCTGCGCGGGCGAGACCGCGAGCGGTGCCAGATCGCCGGCGATCACGATCACGCTCGCGCGCTTGCCCGGCTGCCACAGCCCGAGCACGCGCGCATCGCTCGGCGCGCACGTGAGGAGCCGCGGCGAGTCGCGGTGGATGCGCTCGCGTCGATCGCCGATTTCGAGCTCGAGCTCGTAGTGATACGTCCCGGTCGGCTTGCCGTCCTTGACGTTCGGTGTGCACGAGACGACGTGAAGCTCGATCTCGTCGCCCTCGGCGGCGACCCGCGCCTCGTCGCGCGCGTTCTGCACGATCGCCCAGGCCCCGTACGCCGCGACGGGCGAGAGGAGGCCGAGCAACAGGACCATGACGATCACGGCACGCCAGCGCGCGCCGCTCGCCTCGACGCCCCAGCTGATCGCGAAGCGGTCGTGATGGGCAGGGTCGTAGCGCAGCTCGGCGGTGTCCGTGTCGGGGCCGCCGAACATCGTCCAGAAGTCGACGCTGCCCTCGTAGCGAGCGCCCTCGGCATCGGTGTAGCTCACCGTGCCGTCGTAGTTCGCGATCAGCCACGGGATCAGCTTCGACGTCCGCTTCGCGTTGATCGAGCCATCGATCGCGGGCGCGCCGTGCTCCCAGATCTCCTGGTCGCGCAGGATCGACATGCCGCTGCTCGCGAACCAGGTCGCACCGAGCGCGCAGCCGGCCGCCATCGCGAGCATCAGCAGCGTGAGGAGTGTGGTCTTGACGTGCGCGCCGCCGCGCAGTCGCAACCGCTGGGCGGGGAGGATCGCGCGCTTCATCGCACCGTCCCGGGGCAGGCGTCGTGCAGCTGGGTGCGCTCGCGCAGCAGGTTGCCCCGCCAGCCCAGCGCGCACGCGCGCGCCTCGTGAGACCACGCGTCGCTGCGGCAGACCTTCGTGATGCCCTGCTCCATGCCGCTGCGCATGGTGTCGCCCGAGACCGTGAGGTCGACGCCGTCTCGTGTTGCGTGCACGTCGTGCGGTACTGCGAGCGCGGCGACGAGGTGGGCGGCGACGTCGGCGCACGTCGGCGGTCCGCCCGGCGGCTCGGGCGCGTCGTCGGCGATCGGCGTGCGTTCCGCCGAGACCTTGCGGGCCGTGCCCGAGCTGTCCTTGCAGCCTGTCACGACCATGATCAGGATCAGCGCTCGCAACATCGAGCGCAGATCTATAGCGAAACCCCAGGCGCGATCCACCGCGATCTCAGCGACCGTGCACGTCGTCGTCGGTTCCGGCCTTGCCGTCCGGGCCGACCGACGACACCGCGAAGCCCTTGTCGTCGCACGTCATCACGAGCGGGTGCTGCCACGGATCGGTGAGCAACGGGATGCCGGGGTCGTCGCCGAAGTACGTCGCGACCTCCTCGAGGGACGCGGGGCACTTCTGCGTCGGGTGATCGGCCTGCCACCTGGGGAAC
>DAIRFU010000442.1:0-1930 GCA_036794935.1 Kofleriaceae bacterium
GTCGAGGGACGCCTGGACCATGATGACGATCGCGGTATCGCCATCCGTCGCGTCGTAGGTGCCGAGCGCGTACGGTGGCTTCTTCACGCTCGAGCCGATGTAGAGCTTGATGCTCTTGGGATCGGTCAGATCGAGGAGCTGGCCCTGGAGCGCGAGCGCGGACAGGTAGACGCGCAGCCGGTACCCGGTGACCGATGCCGGCTCGAGATCGACACGATCGACAACCGCGCGGTAGCTGGTGCTGCCGGACTCATCGTCACCGGCGTGCGCCGTGCTCGCGAACGCGAGCATCACGACGAGCAGGAGCCACTTCACCCGGCCGACGTTACTCGGTTAGGGCGGCAAGCGGAACCGGTAGAGCACCGGCACGAACGAGAGCAGATCCATCTCCGAAGTCACCGTACCGTTCGTCCAGTTATTGATGACGAGGGGCCGGCCGTCCGCGCCGAGCTGGTCCGAGATGATGCCGATGTGGTCGGGACCGGAGCGGCTCGGGAACGTATCCATCAGGATGATGTCGCCCGGGCGCAGCGGATCATCCGGATCGTCGAGCGCGGCGGCGTGTGCCTGCCAGTGCTTCTTGAAGTAGGGCAGGAGCGTGCCGACCCGCCGCTGATCGATGCTCGCGTCGGGCGCGCGCCGCACCATCGGAAACGCCCGGCGCCGCTTCACGATGTCCTCGTGCAGGGCCCGCTGCAGATCGAGCCCGGCGTTGCGCACCGAGCGGACGATCACGTCGCTGCACACGCCGATCGTGCGGGCGACGTCGCCGCCCGGGTAGCGCAGCTTGATGTAGCCCTGCGCCTCGGTGGTGTAAGCAGCGGCGTTGAGCACCGCCTTCTTCGCGCCGATCAGCACATCGAGCGGATCGGGGATCCCGTCGCGGTCGCGGTCGCGGCCGGCGCTCCCCTCGCGGATGCGAGCCTCGGCGAGCAGCGGGCGCAGCTCGTCGCGATCGCCGGGCCGGAGCGCGAGCTCGAAGCGGCCGACCGCGAGTGGCGCGCTGCCGCCGAGCGGGTAGACCTTGCGCGGGAAGCCGTCGATCGACAGCACGAGGACGTGGTGCGCGCGATCGATCACCGCGCCGACGCGGGCGCTGTCGAGCCGCGCCGGCAACGCGAGCTGCACGCGCACATCGAGGTCGGAGAAGATGCCCTTGTCGGCGACACCGAGGCAGGACTCGCGGGCGGCGGGATCGGGTGCGGCGGCCGCGACGGGGGCGGCGGTGCGCGTCTGCGAGGCTGGCTGAGCCTCGCCCCGTGCGCTGCAACTGGTCGAGATCACGAGCAGGATCGCGGCAATTATCCGGGAACCGATCACGCGATCGGGTGTCATAGGTCCTCGTGGAGGCATGTCTGGGCCTCCGTGTAGCAACGAACGAGACACACGAACGGTTGATTCCGTTGCAGGCGTACCCAATACCTTCTACCGTTCGAATCGTACGGAGGATCTGATGAGTTTCAGCGATTTCTCGTCATGGCCGCGGGACCAGGAGCAGACGTTCGTCGTCTACGAACAGCGCGCGACCGAGTCGACGAAGAAGGCGTTCACCTTTGGCGCGATCGCCGGGTTGCTGTTCTTCTTCCTGATGATCGGCATCTACGCGGGCGTCGAGCCGGATCGCAAGGACCTGGCGAAGGACATGAACATGTCCAACCTGACGAAGAAGTCCAAGCGCGAGCCGCCGGCTGCGGCGCCCGAGCCGCCGAAGGCCGAGGCGGCCGATCCCGCGCCGACCGAGGCGCCGACCGAGGCCCCGGCCGAAGCGCCGGCCGAAGCGCCTGCTGCGGACGAGTAACGGTCCGCGGATCTCGCTCCGCGATCTGCGCCGCGCGTCCTCGCGCCCGAGTTGAAGAGTCATGACCCCGCGTCGGATTCTCCTCTGCCTGGCCAGCCTCACGCTGATCGATCTTCTCACCTACGCAAAGCA
>DAIRFU010000442.1:1940-6115 GCA_036794935.1 Kofleriaceae bacterium
GGCTGGCGGCGCGCCCGCCGCGCCGACGCCCGTCGCCGCGCCCGCACGGGGACAGCGGATCTCGATCATCGCGGCCGAGCGTGGCCCCCTCGGGGCGCGCCTGATCGCCATCGACGAGCGCGGCGACCGTCGCTTCGAGCTCGTGCGCTCGCCCGACTCGATCGTGCGCGACACGCATCCGGTGGTGTCGCCCGACGGCCGCTGGCTGGTCTTCGCGTCCAGCCGCGGTCGCACGCTGGCCGCGACCAACCTGTGGATCGCGCCACTCGCCGCCGATAGCGAGCCGACACCGCTGACGCACGGTCCTTCGATCGACAGCCACCCGGTGTGGACGCGCGACGGCACCGCGATCGTGTTCGCGTCGACGCGTGACGGCGGCGACTTCGATCTGTTCCGGCTCGCGATCGATCGCGGGCGGCCGCGCGGCGAGCCGGTGCAGCTCACCGACGGCAGCGGCCACGAGGTCACGCCGGCGCCGGGTGCCGACGGCTCGATCGTCTACGCCGCGATCACGCCGCTCGCTGGCGGCGAGGTCGAGAGCCACCTCGAGCTGCGAGCTCCCGACGGCACGATCACGCGGCTGACCGCGGGGCCGGCCGACACGTCGCCCGCGCTGTCGCCCGACGATCGCACGATCGCGTTCGCGCGGCCGAAGGCACACGGTGGCTCGCCGGATGCAGAGCTGTGGACGATGCCGCTGCATGGTGCCGAGCTCGCGACGCCGCTCGTCGATCTGCCACTCACCGACGAGAGCGGTCCGGTGTGGTCACCGGATGGTCGCTACGTGTTCGCGACCAGCCTGTTGCGCGGTGCCGCGGGGAATCCGATGTTCTCGTCGGTGATCGTGATCGACACGCGGGGGCGGCCGCCGCGAGCGCGCCTGCTCCAGGATCGCGTCGGCGCGGCCGTGCGCCTCACTCCCGCCCTCACACGCGCGCCGCTCGACGACACCGCGCTCGCGTCGGATCCAGAGTACCTTCCCGAGCTGGCTCGCATCGTCGCGAAGGCGATGGCGGCCCAGAAGCAGGTTCCATGATGCGCTCGGTGCTCCTCGTCGCACTCGCGGCATGTTCTGCCGGTCCCGAGCCGGCGCGTCCGAACGCGGCGGCGGTCGCGCCCCTGTCGCTCGCCAAGGATCAGCACATGATCGCGATCCCGGCCGGCCAGTACATCGCCGGCTCCACGCCCGAGGAGCGGGCCGCCGCGTACGAGGCGTACCTCGAGACCGCACATCACGATACCGCGCGAGAGAACCACTGGTTCGAGGGCGAGGAGGATCGCCACGTCGCGCTGCTGCCGGCGTACCGCATCGATCTGATGCCGGTCACGCAGGTCGAGTACGCGGAGTTCGTCGCGCAGACGCACGCGCACCCGCCGGCGATCGACCAGCCGGCCTGGCAAGCCCAGGGCTTCGCGCAGGACTTCGCCGTCGTGCAGCGCTTCAGCTGGCTCGATGGCCGGCCGCCGCAGGGACGCGAGGATCACCCGGTCGTGCTGATCACCTGGCGCGAGGCGTCGGCCTACTGCACGTGGCGCGGCGAGCTCGTCGGCGAGGAGCGCCGGCTGCCGAGCGAGGCCGAGTTCGAGAAGGCAGCGCGCGGCGACAACGGACTCGCGTACCCGTGGGGCAACGTCTACGACGCGTCGAAGCTCAACAGCGCGATCGAGGGCCCGGGCGACACCACGCCGGTGGGCCAGTACATCGCGGGCAAGAGCCCCTACGGTGCGCTCGACGTCGCCGGCAACGTGTTCCAGTGGACGTCGACGCAGTTCAAGGACGGCGAGATGACGGTCAAGGGCTCGGCGTGGGAGGACTACGGCGGGGTCGGTCGCGGCGCGTCGCGGCATGGGCGGCCGATCGACGCGCGTCACGTGATCGTCGGCTTTCGCTGCGCGGCACCGGAATGACGGCCGCGGCGGGGCCGATCGGCAGGCGCGTGCTCGACGTGACCGCGTCTGCGATCATCGTCCACGGCGGTGCCGGCGAGGTGACGAGCGATCGGTTCGCGCGGCTGCGCGACGGCGTGCGACGCGCGGCCCAGGCGGGCGACGCGATCCTGGTCGCCGGCGGCAGCGCGCTCGATGCGGTCGTCGCCGCGGTGCGCGTGCTCGAGGATGATCCCGAGTACAACGCGGGCACCGGCTCGGCGCTGACGCGCGACGGCACCGTCGAGACCGACGCGTGTGTGATGGACGGCATGGGCCAGCGCGTCGGCGCGGTCGCCGCGGTTCCGGATCTCGGCACCGCGATCGCGCTCGCGCGTGCGGTGCTCGATGCGGGTGAGCACGCGATGCTCGCCGGCGCGGCCGCGTGGCGATTCGCGGCGGAGGTCGGCATCGTACCGGCGCCTGCCGGCATGCTCGTCACCGAGCGCGCGCGCACGCGGCTCGCCGATCATCTCGCCAGGCGTGCGGCGGTGCGGCCGAGCGGAGGCACCGTCGGGGCGGTCGCGCGTGATCGTGCGGGCCGCTTCGCGGCGGCGACCTCGACCGGCGGCACCGTCGGCAAGCGCGCCGGCCGCGTCGGCGACTCGCCGATCGCGGGCGCCGGCACGTGGGCCGACGCGCGGTGTGCGATCTCGGCGACCGGCGACGGCGAGGCGATCCTGCGCGTGGCGCTCGCGCGCACGATCGCCGCGCGGCTCGCATCCGGGAGCGTGCTGCGCGACGCGATCACGGAGTCGCTGCGCGAGCTGCACGCGATCACCGCCGGTCGGGCAGGCGTGATCGTCGTCGACGATCGCGGCGTGCTCGCTCTGCAGCTGTCGGCGACGATGCCGAGCGCACACGTGATTCGCGGCGAGAGGATCGACGCGGCCGACAGCATGGGCGAGCAGATCCCGCTCGCACTGTGACAGCGTGTCACAACGGCTCCTCTAGCGGCCACTGCGACAGCGCTCGAGGTCGGGGAAAACCGCTGCGGTTACGAGCGGATCACTCCACGCCTACATCGGCCTACTTCGTGCTTTGCCGCGCAGCAGCAACTACCTCGTTTGCCTGGGAGATCTCGTTCAAATGCATCGTTCGCTTACGGCCCTTGCGGCCCTCTCGATTCTCTCGATCTCGGCGTGCGCTTCGACGGGCGTCGAAGACGAGCTCGCCGGTGAGACTGCTGATGACGCGGCGCTCGACGGCAAGGCCGATGGCGCCGTCGACGGCTCGTACACCTACTTCGAGGTCTGGCGCGATGTCGCGAAGTGCAGCGCGCCAGCCTGCGGCGGCTACGTGCTTCGCCGCCTGAACCGCTCGACCACGGTCTGTCACGATCACTCGACCGCGTGGGCCTGCTACGTGCCGGCCATCGACTGGTCCGAGGCCAACCTCGGCGCGGATCAGCAAGCTGCGCTCGTGGACGCGGCGACGCGCGGTGCGTGGTCGTGGGGCGCGATCGCGCTCGTACGCGGCCGGTTCGCGCCCGAGCAGTACGCTGGCTGGGGCAACCTCGGCCGCTTCATCGTGACCGAGGCGTGGGTCGCTCAGACCGACGCGGTCTCCGACGGTGTGTTCGCCCGCGTTCACGATAACGGCGTCCGCTGCATCACGACGCCGTGCCCGACGATCGGCGAGAAGGCGCTCAACACGTCGCGCTCGGCGACGGTGCACGGCCTCGACTGGTCGCTCGCCGGCCTCGACGACGATCAGATCGCCACGCTGTCGACCGAGATGGTGGCGTCGCCCGGCGGCGTGATCATCGCGGGCAGCCGGTACTGGTACAAGGAGAACGGCCAGCGCGCCAAGGGCCGCACGGTGACCGCGGCGTATCGCCGCCTCGTCGATCAGACCTGCTACGTCGGTGGCTGCTCGGGCCAGATCTGCTCGGATGACCCGGGTGCGATCTCGACGTGCGAGTGGCGCGACGAGTACGCGTGCTACCAGACCGCGACGTGCGAGCGCCAGTCCGACGGCCAGTGTGGCTGGACGGCGACCGCCGAGCTCGACGCCTGCCTCGCGCAGAACTGACCTTTTCGCCTCGCTAGTTAGCTTAGAAAGACGCCGCCCCAGGGGACCAGGTCCCGCGGACGGCGTCGATGTTTTCGGCTGGTCACGCTCGCGGCGTTGCGCAGGGTGCCGGTGGCGGTCGGCCGGAATCGAGCTGTGATGGTCACGCTCGAGCCCGCTGTGATCGTGCCCAGAGCGCAGGACACGGGGGCCGTTCGGGTGCACGTGCCCGCACT
>DAIRFU010000040.1:0-12688 GCA_036794935.1 Kofleriaceae bacterium
TGCAGGAGCGCCTGGCCAAGCTGGTCGGCGGCGTCGCGGTCATCCGCGTCGGCGCCGCCACCGAGGTCGAGATGAAGGAGAAGAAGGCGCGCGTCGAGGACGCGATGCATGCGACTCGCGCGGCGGTCGAGGAGGGGGTCGTTCCTGGAGGCGGCGTGGCACTGATCCGCTGCGAGCCTGCGCTCGCAACGCTGACGTTCGACGACGAACGTCGGTACGGCGTGAATGTCATCCGCCGCGCACTCGAGGAGCCGCTCCGTCAGATCGCGCAGAACTGTGGCGCGGAGGGGGCCATCGTGGTCGGCAAGGTTCGCGAGGGCACCGGCGCGTTCGGGTACAACGCGGCATCTGGTGAGTACGAGGACCTCGTCAAGGCTGGCGTCATCGATCCGACGAAGGTCGTACGAGTAGCGCTGCAGAATGCGGCCTCTGTGGCTTCTCTCATGCTCACGACCGAGGCACTGATCGCGGAGCGGCCGAACCGAGCAACCTCGACGGATCTGGAGGGTTCATGAGCGTCGCGCGGAGTAAGCCGTCCTTGCGAGCCCCGACGCTCGATCTCGAGACCCGCGTCGCGAACCGCAAACAGGAGCTGATCTCCGAGATCCTCGAGCACAAGAAGAACAGCTCGCGTGTCGGGGCAGCGGAGGCGATCGCCAGAATCAAGAGCCGGCTCTCGGACCTCACCTACATCGTCAAGGGCGGCGTGGTCGACGGCTGGGCAAACGTGCGCCCGAGCGCAAAGCTCGAGCTCGACGAGTGGATCGCACGATGAACCCGCGCCGCGCAGTACGTTCAGTTCGTGCCGCAGGCAGCGCCGCCGCCACCGGCTGCTTGCGTGGGCGCGGCGGCTGACAGCTGCTTGTCACAGCCGGCCAGCCCTGGATTCGCCTTGCAGTAGTGCGCCGCGATCGAGGCCGCGTCCTGCGCGTTGAACGTTTCGCGGTTGTTCACGAAGAATGTCGGGCTCGACTGGATCTCGAGCTTGCTCGCGACCTGGAAGCTCGCGGTGAGCAGGCTCGGCCCCTCACCGTCGACGCACTTCTGGATCACGGCGGCGTCGATACCGTTCGCGCCCGTGCAGGCCTTCCAGTCGGCCTTGAGGTCCTTGCTGCGGCACGCAAGGAAATCGAGGAACTTCTGGTCCGTCCCGTAGTGCTGGATCGCGCACACCTCGCGAAGATCATCGGTGACCTCCTCGGCACCGTGCATCGACGTCAGCTTGCCGTTCGCGCTGTCACCGATGAAGTGCACCGAGATCGCCGCGTCCTTGCCGAACGTGTCGGCGAAGTCCTTCACCGCGAGCATCGCCCTCGTTCCGTACGGGCAGTGCGACATCACGAAGAGATCGAGCGTCTTCTTGGTCTCGGGCCGGCATGCCATCGCTTCCTTGCACGTCGCGTCGTCGCAGTCGCTCGTGCCGTTGCCGTCGTCGTCGAGCTTGTTGTCGCAGATCTCGGCCGTCGGATCGAACGTGCCGCCGAGCGCGACCGCCTGGTACGTCCCGAGTGGGCGCAGGTTGCGCGCGAGCTTCTGCTTGCCCTGTGCGTCGGCGTCGATCGAGCGGTCGAACAGGATCACCGGTAGCGTCTTGAAGGCCGGATCGGCGTGCTGCAGCTCCGCGAACAGCGCCTTGCCCTCGGGCGTCATGTAGTCGACCTTCTTGACCTGCAGGCCCTCGAACAGCTGCGAGAGCTGTCCCTCGAGCCGGTCGATGTTGCACTTGCTGCAGCGGGCATCCGAGAAGAACACCGCGTTCACCGGGATCGGCGCGGGGATGTTCTGGCAAGGCGTCGGCTTCGTGCCATCGAACGAGTTGCAGATCGCGCGCAAGAAGTCCTTGGTGTTGCGCCCACCCTGGTACGGCTTGCCGTTCAAGTACATCGTTGGAGAGCCGGTCGCGCCGCGCTGGCGGGCTTCGTCGAACGACGCCGCGAGGAGCGCCTGGCCCTTGCTGTCCATGCACGCCTTGACCGCAGCCGTGTCGATGTCGGCCTGCTTGCCACAGCTCTCCCAGTTCGTATCCACGTGCGCGGGATCGTCGTTCTGGCACTCGATCATCTTCACGTAGCTGTCAGGGGCCACCTCGCGTGCGCACAGCTGCGCGATGTCGCCCGTGACCTCGCTCGGGCCGTGCATCGAGGTCAGCTGATCGCCCTTCTTGTCGCCGATATAAGCGATGTGAAAGTCAACGTTGGCGCCGAGCTGGTAGAGCACGGGCGCTACGGCCTTCTCGACCTGCACCCCGTACGGGCACTTGGACATGACGAAGAACTCGAGCTTCGCCGGCTGCTTGACGACGCGCGGGACGGCGCGTGTCGAGGTTGCGCCCGACCGGTTGTCGAGCTTGCTGGCGTTCTGGCAGCCAGCGATCGCGGCGAATGCCACGAGGGGCACCGCGAGGGAATGGATCGCGTACTTGTTCAAAGGACCTCCGGGCGCTCCCGGGGTCAGCGGGCGCGCTTAGTGCGTACGAACCGACCGGTTCGCAAGCCTGTTTCAACGTCGGCGCAACATGCTCCGCATGGGCGTGGTTATAGCAATGCAGCGGTCACATCACCACATCCCGGGGGGCTGTCGCGCAGCCCCGGCTACCGCTTGCGCGCCTGAACGAGCGTGATGGTGCGCTGAAGATCACGTTTGGCCTCGATGAGCGAGGGGTCCGCGGCCATCGCGGCGGCGACCTGGCGTGCCTCGTCGAGCTCGTCGGCCCGGATCAGGGAGTCGAGCAGGAGGGTGGCAGCCAGCTCGGCGCGCGGGTAGTCGTGGTGGGCCGCGAGGAGCTCGTCCAGCACGGTCGCGGCCTCGTCGAAGTGGCGGTAGCGCCGGAGTGTCAGCGCGCGCACGAGCCTCATCTGCGCGAGCTCGTCATCGGGGACTGTCGCCAGCTTCGCGTACGCGGCGATCGCGGTCACGAGCTTCGCGTCGGCCGGTGCGAGCGGCAGCTCGCGAGGTTTGCGGCGCGGTGTCTTCGCGAGCACGACCTTGACGTTCGCCGGCACGACCGCATCGACCGCGTTCATCCGGGCGAGCGCCGCCGACCTCGCGCCCGGCAGCGTCGCGATCGTCGCGAACACGTCGGCGCAGTGCTCCCAGCGCCGCCGGCGCAGCTTCGCGTTGGTCTCGCGATCGGCGCGGGACCACAGCACCTCGGCGTACGTCGCGCGCGCCTCCTCGTCGTCGGGAAATGCCGACACGTAGCTCGCGTACAGGGTCTCCGCGGAGCGGAGCATCTCGAGGTTCTGCGTCTTCGACCACCGCGCCTGATACGCGGCCGCGGCCTCGCTCGCCATCGCTGCCGCCTGCTCGCGGCACTCGTCGTCGGGCTCGCTCTGGCTGGCGTACAGGTGCACGAGCGTCTCGATCTCGTGGACCTTCTGTGCGTCCGTCGCGCGTGGCCTCGCGAGGGCCGCCTGCGCGACGCGGTATTGCCAGTGGCACGCGCGCGGGTCACCGGCATTGCGCGCCAGCAGGGTCTCGAACGCGTTCGCCTCGCGCTCCGGCGCGCCCGTGTCGTGCGCCAGGTCACCGACGAGCTCGATGACCTCGACGGGCGCCGACTTGTCCAGGCGCGCGAGCGGGTCGTAGGTGCGCCCCGACGTGCCGGTGGCCGCGTACGTGCGCACGAAATCGTCCCGTGCCGCCTGCGCGAGGCTCGCCTGCGTCGTGTCGCCGCGCGTGGCGACGAGCACCTGATAGAACGCCTCGAGCGCGTCGTTCGGCCGCTGCCGCTGGAGGCCGATCCAGGCGAGCTTGTACAGCGCGTACGCGTAGACATGCGACTTCGGAAACCGGAGCACCACCTTGTAGCGCGCCTCGGCGTCGGCGAGCTGTCCCGCCGCGAAGTAGTAGTCGGCAAACGCCAGGTGCGCCTCGGGGACGAACTTCGAATTCGGGTAGTTCTTGAGGAGCTTGTCGTAGACCGCGCGCGCCTCCTTCATGTACGCGCCACCCTGCAGCGTGTACCCGTAATAGAAGAGCGCCGTGTCCATCCGGGGGTAGTTGCGAAACCGCTCGTTATCGGTGAGGCCCTTGTACATCTTCACCGTCTTGAGCAAGTACGCCTTTGCCTTGTTCGCCGCCTGCGGGTCTCCGGTCTTCACCCGCCAGAACCGGAACTGCTTCGCGTACAGCTCGCCGAGCCGGAAGTAGTAGTCGGCCTTCTCGTCGGCGGCCGAGTCCGGTGTGTCCGCGATCAGCTGGAGCAGGATCTGCTCCTGCTCCTCGCGGACCGGGCCGCGGAGACTGTCGATCGAGAGCACCGCGTCGCTGTCGATCGAAGGCTTCGCGACGGCGCCGCTCGCCCAGGCGAGCACGAGAATGCAGACCGATAGCCGTGCCATGGCCCGGTGTGAACGCGCCACGGCCCGGATCGATCCATTTCAGGTGCGGCGGCGGCGGCGGCGGACGAGCACGAGCGCCACGGGAACACCGCAGAGCAGGGCAGAGGTGCCACCGCCGGGCGCCTGGCAGCAGCCGCCGCCTTCGTCGCCGCCTGTCTCGTTGCCGCCGGGGCCGCCATCGCCGTCGCTCACGCCGGCATCGGGATCACCGGCGTCGACGCCGGCATCGGGCGCGGACGAGGCGGTCACCACGACCATGTCGGTCGTCGTGCTGGTGCCACTGCCCGGATCGAGGACCTCGAGCGCGACCTCGTACGTGCCCGCGGCCGCAAACGCGTGGACCGGGCTCTGATCGGTCGAGCTCTGGCCATCGCCGAAGGTCCACGTGTAGCGGAGTGCCGTGACGGCCGACTCGGCATCCGTGCTGGTGCTCGTGAACGTCGCGTCGAGGCCACTCGTCGTGTAGGTGAACGCGGCGGTCGGCGGCGTGTTGATCCAGCGGTAGTTCATGATCGAGCAGCGAATGCGATTGGCCTGCTCGACGGTGAACTTCGTCATGCACGCGTCCTCGCTGTAATCCATGTAGTTCTCGATCGGGGCCGCACCGCCGCAGCCGGACGAGGCCGGTTGGCAATCGTAGTTCGGCTGCGCCTCGCGGCTGGTGTCCGCGATCAGATCACCGCTCGTGTACGGTGCGCCGGTGCTGCCGCAGCCGCTCTGGAACGTGTGATAGAGGCCGAGATAGTGGCCGACCTCGTGCGTCGCGGTACGGCCCATGTCGTAGGGCGCGCCACCGGGTGCGTTGCGGCCGACGTAGACCCAGTTGAGCACCACGCCATCCTCGGGACCGCCGGCCTCCTCCGACGGAAACGTCGCGTAGCCGAGGATGCCGCCGCCGCCCGCGTTGTTCGTATAGATGTTGAGATAGCGCGACGTGTCCCACTTGAGCGTGCGCTTCATCGTGTTCTGACCGCTGCTGCCCGGATCATTGAAGTACGTGTTGCTCGTGACGACGTCGATACCCGTCGTCGGATTGCCCATCGGATCGAGCTTCGCGAGCACGAACTGCAGCTTGGCGTTCGTGCCCATCGCACCCGGCGTGCCGGTGGCGGCGTTGAAGTCCTCGTTGAGGATGTCGACCTGGCTCTGGATGAGAGCCGGCGCGATGTCGCCGGTGCCGTCGGTCTTCTTGATCACGTGAAAGACGACCGGAATCACCAGCGTCCTGTCGTCGTCGTAGTCCTGGTTGATCGTCGTGCTGTTGCGGCCGCAGTCCGACGTCGCCATCAGCTCCATCACGTCGGGCTGCCGCGGGCGGGTGCCGCAACGCGCGCCGCTCTCGCGGAACAGGGCCGAATGATGAAACGCCTCGCGCGTCGCGAACACCTTGGTCCCGACGCGGACCGAGCCGTTCGCGCGGTACTCGACATCCATCGTGCCCGGTGCAGCCTGCGCCGCAGAGGTTGCGAGCACGAGAGATCCCACGACCAGCCCAAATGCCAGGTGCCTCATCGCCCGGCATCCTAGGACTGGCGCGCGCGCCGGCTCCGCCGCGGTACCTCAAACCTCCTGGCAGTCGCGTCGTACTGCACGCCTCAGTGTGCCCGCGAGTCTCGGGTACGCGTGATGCACCGCTGATCGTTACCTACAGGAAGGAGGTGAGAAGCATGCAGAACAACATCGACATCGTTCGTGGAATCTATGAAGCGATGGAGCGTGGCGATCTGAGCGCGGTGGTCGAGAGCTTCGGCGAGGATTGCACGATCGAGCTGATGGGCCCGGCCACGATTCCGTTCGCGGGCACGTACCACGGTCCGGACGCGATGCAGAGGTTCATCGAGGCATTCACGAGCTCGGCTGACATCCTGGACTTCGGCCCCGACGAGCTGCACGCGGACGGCAACTTCGTGGTCGCACTCGGGCACGAGCGGGCGCGTGCGAAGGCGACCGGTCGCGAGTGGAAGACGCGACTGATCGATATGTACGAGGTGCGTGATGGCAAGGTCCACACGTTCCTCTGTGCGTACGACACGGCAGTCGTCGCGGATGCGTTCGAGGGTCTGCCGCAGCAGGTCGGCGAGTCCAAGACCGAGGCGCCACGGCCGAGGGCGTAGTGCTAGCTCCGAGGGCCGGTCGCGCATGGTGACCGAGCCAGCCAGTCTTCAGAAGAAGTCGCCGCCTTCCGGCGATGTCGGGCGCGCCGGGGGGCGGACGAGCTCGAGCAGCTGGCGCGCGAGGGCCACGGCGTTCTCGATATCCGCGCGGTCCTCCGCTGTCAGCGACGACCACTGGAGGACGAGGCCGTCGATCTCGTCGCTGAGGCCGGCGAGACGATCGGCCTTGATGAAGGCCTGCTCGATCACGTCGCACACGACCTCGGGCAGCAGCGCGGCGAACTTGACGGCCCGCTCGAGATCGCCGGTGATCTTCGTCTTCAGATCCGTGTCGTGCTTGATGAGCACCCCGCGCTGAGACACGAACGAGAGCGAGTCGAGGTACTTGTCGAACCCTTCACAGTCGAGCCGGTTCTGCACCGCGTCCCCGTTCGCCAGCGTCTCGCGGAACTGCCAGAAGTCCCGGCGGGTATCGGAGCGCAGGTAATGAAAGACGTCGCTGTCGACGAAGCGGATCATCGCATCGACGATACGCCGGTAGTTCGTCTCCGCCACGGCCGGAGGTGTTGCGCGGTCCTGAACCCGCCGGTTGAGGCCGCGCACCCCGCGACGCAGGTCCGCCACGGCGCGCCGGATCGCCAGCGCCTTGCCGAGTGTGTCGCGGTGCCCCGGCACCATCCGTTCGGGCTCGGCGTAGCCGAGGAAGCACTCGTACACCGTGGTCATCACCGCGAAGACGCCGTCCATCAGACCGGTCGTCGCGTCGTTGAGCTCGCGAACCGCCTGGTCCTTTTCGTCGTTCTTGAGTGCGCGCGCGAACCGGCGCTCGAATTCCTTGAGCTCGAACCCGAGCCCGTACTGCAACGTGGACATCTCGGCGGTCAGCGCGCTCCACTTGTCCTCGTCCGACCGTTTCGATTGGGCAATCATGCCGCGCGTCGCCGTCGAGCCGGAACTGCGGGCGGGCGCGCTGCCGCCAAGCTCGAGCTCCGCGTTCCCGTCGTCCGCGCTGGCGGCCGCGGCGGGCGCGACCATGACCACGTACTCCAGCAGCCGGCGGAAGTGGCTGAGGACCGCGTCGGAGACGATCTGGAGCTGCTGCTCGCCGTCTTCCCGGAGATAGAGTGCGGCGTCGAGCTCACCGAGTGCGCGCACTGCCTCTTCACCGAGCTGGAGTAGCTTCTGGACCTTCCTCCGGATCTTGCGATCCGAGATCGTGGCCAGCAGCCCGGCGAGGGCGGCATTCTCGGACGGTTCGGGCTCCAGACCCCAAGGATACGCTATTCGCGCCGCATCGCCTCGACCGGATCCAGCCGCGACGCCCGGTATGCCGGGTAGATCCCGAACACGAGGCCAACGCCACCGGCGGCGGTCATCGATAACACGACGGCCCACATCGGGACGGCGGTCGGAATGTGCACGAGGACCTGGATCAGCGCAGCCATGCCGGCGCCGATCGCCACGCCCAGCGCACCGCCGATGCTCGTGAGCATCACGGCCTCGACCATGAACTGCGCGAGAATGCGGCGCCGCCTCGCACCGAGCGCCCGCCGCAGCCCGATCTCGCTCGTGCGCTCGGTCACCGACACCAGCATGATGTTCATGACGCCGATGCCGCCGATCAGGAGCGCGATCGCGCAGATGCCGATCGACGCCGCGGCCACGATGCTGGTCAGGTTGTCGAACGTGTCCTGCATCGATGCATTCGAGAACATCTCGAAGTCGTTCTCCGCCTCGGGGGGGACGCCGCGAGCTCGCCGCAACAGGGCCGTGACCTCGTCCTGGGTGCGTCCGATCCGCGCCGGATCGCGTGCCTGCACCGTGACGTTGAGCGAGCGCCGGCTGCCGAAGATCGGCATGAATGCGCCGATCGGCAGCACGACGACGTTGTCGAGCGAGCCGCCGAGTTGTTCCCCGCGCCGGGTCAGCGTTCCGATCACACGAAACCGATGACCGCGCACGAACACCGTGTTGCCGACCGGGGCTTCGTCCGCGAACAACATGTCGACGATGTCAGCCCCGATCACGACGCCGCCCAATCCACTGCGTGCCTCACCCTCGGTGAACAACCTGCCGCTGGCGAGCGCATAGCCGTTGTTGTCGAAGAACGCCGCGGTCGCGCCGACGCTGGCGCCCATGACCGCATTGGGATGACCGACTGCCGATACGTCGCGTCCGAACTCCCAGGTCTCGCCACCGACCTGCAGGCAGCTGAGGCATTGCGTCTGGAGCAGGTCGACGTCGCGCAGCGTGAAGTCCTTGCGCTTGTCGTACTTCGCTCGATCGTTGTCGTCGAACCCGCCGGTCGGCTGCTTCTGGACCTGGAACACGCCGGATCCGAGCTGGGCGAGGTCGCTCGAGATCTTGCGGCGCAACCCCTCGATCGTCGCCGCCATCGCCACCACCGCGACGACGCCGATCACGATGCCGAGCAGCGTGAGCGCGGAGCGCAGCTTGTTGGCGCGTAACGTCCGGACCGCCGCGAGCAACGTATTGGCAAAGCTGCCGATCACTCGAACCTCAGCGATTCGATCGGATCGAGACCGGCAGCGCGGGAGGCCGGCCACGTGCCGAATGCGAGGCCGACGACCGCGGAGAAGACGATCGCGCCGATGATCGCCGTCGACGACAGCTCGGCTCCGACCGGGGAGACCCGATCGATCACCGCGGACCCGATCGCGCCGAGCGCGGTGCCGATGCAGCCACCCATCATCGTCACGAGTGCCGACTCGACGAGGAATTGCATCAGGATCGTCCGCCGCCGCGCCCCCAGCGCGCGCCGCACTCCGATCTCGCGTGTACGCTCGGTGACCGCGACCAGCATGATGTTCATCACGCCGATGCCGCCGACGAGCAGCGTGATGAGGCCGATCGCGATCGCGACGCCGAACAGCGCAGAGGTCTCTTCGTTGAAGATCTTGACCAGCTCGGACTGGCGGTTGATCGAGAACGTGTCCGCAGTCTCCGGGCCGAGCCCGCGCGATCGCCGAAGTACCTCGACGATCTGCTCCTCGGCCTCGTAGAGATGATCGGGCAGCGCAGACACGACGATCACCATGTTGCGCTGCATCCCGTAGATCTCGCCGAACGCCTCGATCGGGATGATGACGAGGTTGTCGAGCGAACGCCCGAACGCCTTGCCCTGGGGCTTGAGTGCTCCGATCACGGTGAACTGGTTCGGCCCGAGCCGGATCCGCGCGCCGAGCGGCGACTGGTTCGGGAACAGGCGCTCGACGACCTCGGATCCGACGACGACGACATGGTTGGAGCTCGCGCCTTCGACCGCCGACAAGAACCGGCCCTGCGCGAGCTTGAGGGTCGACGTGTCCAGGTACTCGTTCGTCGTGCCCTGCACCCGGACCCCGCTGATCCGTTCGTTGCGAAACGTCACCTCGGCCGCGGCCGTCGCCGACGGAGCCACCGCAGCGACGTACGATGCACCATGCTGGAGTGCGGCGACGTCTGCGCGGGTGATCGGTGGCCGATTGCGGTACTCCCACCAGTCGCCGCGGATCACCCACGGACGACTCGTCACGTACATCGTGTTCGAGCCGAGCGCCGCGATCTGCGCCGTGAACTGCGTCGTGAGGCCGGACACGAGCCCGTAGATCGTCATCAGCGTCGCGACGCCGATCGCGATCCCGACCGTGCTGAGGAATGCACGCATCCGGTTCGCGACGATGCCGCGGAACGCCGTCATCATCGCCGCCGCCGCCTCGACCCCGAACCTCCGGACGCGTGCGATCATGTGACCGCCGCTGCGCCCGCGGTGAGCTCGGCCGCGACATGAAGTCCCGGGCCGTCGGACACGATCCGACCGTCAGACATCCGGATCGCGCGTGGACACTGTGCCGCGATCGTCGGTTCGTGCGTGACCAGGACCAGCGTGTTGCCTGCCTCGTGCAGCTCGAGAAACAGCTGCAGGATCTCGCGGCCCGTCGCCGAGTCGAGATTGCCCGTCGGTTCGTCGGCGAGCAGGATCGACGGCTCGGTGACGAGCGCACGCGCGATCGCGACGCGCTGACGCTGGCCGCCCGACAGCTCGTTGGGCCGGTGCCGCATGCGATCGGCGAGCCCGACACGTGCCAGCGCGGCGCGCGCACGTTCGTGCCGTGCCCGCCGTCCCACGCCGCGATAGACGAGCGGGAGCTCGACGTTCTCGAGTGCGCTCGTGCGCGCCAGCAGTTGAAATGTCTGGAACACGAATCCGATCTCGCGATTGCGGAGATCGGAGAGTGCGTCATCGCCGAGGCCACGCACGTCGGAGCCGCGCAACCGATACGTGCCGGAGCTCGGCGTGTCGAGGCAGCCGAGGATGTTGAGCAGCGTGCTCTTGCCCGAACCCGACATGCCCACGATAGCCACGTACTCGCCGCGAACCACGGTGAAGCTGACCTCGCGCAGCGCGTGGATCGTCTCGGCGCCCATCGGATAGCGTCGGGTCACGCCGGCGATCTCGAGCAGCGCCCGTGACTCGGTCATGGGGCGACGGGCTCCGCCGTGACGTGCATGCCGTCCTGCAGATCGCGGGCGAGCGTCCGATACGGGCCTTCGACCACCATGTCGCCTGGCTCGAGGCCTTTCGTGATCTCGACGTGAGTCTCCGACGACAGGCCGACCTCGACGATTCGCTTGTGCACGATGCCGCCGTCGATCACGAACACCACCTTGTCGAGCTTGCGCCTCGACTGCGGAGCAGGCACGGAGCCAGCCGAGGATCCGGCCGAGCCAGCCGGTGCCTCGCCGGCAGGCCGCACCGTCACGGCCTGAATCGGCACCGCGACGACATCCGGGTGCGTATCCGTCGAGATCGTGACCTGCGCGCTCATGCCCGACAGGACCTTCATCGGCGGCACCGTCAGCGAGACCCAGACCGGAAACGTCGTGACCTCGTTCTCGGTGCCGGCGTTCTTGACGATCGCATCACGCCCGCTGTCGATGACGGTGCCGTTCAGCATGTGGCCGGGGAACGCATCGATCTCCACGACGGCGGTTTGCCCCGGCTGGATGTAGACGACATCGTGCTCGCCGACCTCGAGTCGGATATCGACCTCGGTCAGCGAGCCGAGCACCAGGATCACGTCCTCGGCGAAGTCGCTGCCGCGCACGCGCTCGCCGGCGCGGTGATTGACCGCGAGCACGGTGCCGTCGATCGGTGCCTTGACCGTCGCCCAGTTCAGCGCGTTCTGTGCCTGCGCGAGTGCCGCGCGGCTCGACGATGCGCGACTCTCCGCAGCCGATAGCTCGGAGAGCGCGAGGTCCTTGCTCGATTGCCCCTTCGTGAGCTCGGCTTCGCTGACGACACCCGACGCGTACAGCTTGGTCAGCCGCTTCGCCTCGTCGGTGAGGTACTTGAGGTTCGCACGCGCGCCGATCACCGCGGCCTCGGCGGCCTTGAGCTGCGCACGCTGTTGCTCGGCCTGCGCGTGATAGAGCGACGTGTCGATCTGCGCGAGCGTCTGGCCCTTCGTCACCTTCGAACCGATGCCGACGGTGAGCTCGAGGAGCACGCCCGTGATGTTCGACGAGACGTTCACCTTGTGCACGGGCTCGAGCTTGCCCGCGCCGCTCACGGTTCGCGTGATCGCCATGCGTGCCGCGGCGGCAGACTGCACCGCGGTGGTCCGCTCGGGGCGCGGCTGCAGACTCTTCATGGCCACGAGCCCGATGAGGCCAACGATCACGACGACAAAGATCCAGCGTGCGATGGTCATCGACCCGTAACTCCTGGCGGCGGTTGCGCGCCCCCCATGATCAGACGCGTCACGACGAGAAACAGCACGAAGCTGATCGCGATCGCGACGAAGCTCTTGGTTCGGCGAATCTCCGCGGCGGCGCACAGTCCGAATGCGAGGATGACGACCGACCACCACGTGAACACGTCGACGCCGGCGAGCAGGCGCTCGAGGATGGGATGGCCTCCCGGCAGCAGGCCTGGAAATCGTACGAGCGAGTCCAGCTCGTCTGGAACGACGCTGGGTTGCCGCCACGCGACGAGCGCCGTGATCAACGAGCGCACCGCGCCCGGCACCGCTGCAAGCGCGGCGACGGTCATCGCGCGCGCCATCGTCGGCTTTCCGCCGATGAAGCGACCGAGCAACAGCAGCGCGAGTGCGAGCGCGAGGACTCGAAACGGCGTGCCGAGTGCTGCGCCGAGCCCGAGCTTCACGCGAACGACCGACGTCCGCTGCGCGATCGCCTTGTCGATCTCGTGATCGGTCTTGATCTCGG